>JADYYC010000090.1 GCA_020853835.1 Anaerolineales bacterium | reverse complement strand
GATTTGCGGCGACCATGAACCATTCATTGCCATAATTACCCGGAGGAGGCGGCAGCGGCGGAGGGGTCGTACGGTGGGTTTGCGTAACGACCGGTATGAACACCGTGCTGGTGGCTTCGGGCCCCAGCGGTGATTGATCGGGTATCTGGCCTGGAGCGGTTGGTTGAGGCGAAGCTTCAGTTGAAGTGATTTCGGTAACTGTCGCTTCGGTAGGCGATGGTGTTTGCCCCCAGGTTGGCGTCACGCCCGGCGATACACACAGGGTGATCGCCAGCGTAATGAAAAACCCAACGGCAAGCAGTCTCATTTTGTAAAAGTTCCTTTCTTGCATCTGCGCTATTTGATTTTAATTTGCGCTTGAAAGCGCATACCAAAGCGCTGAAGAAGCTCAGCCCGGCCTGTGAAGTTCGTCAAGCCGTGGACAGGTCAGCAGCTGAGCCCGGTGAATGGGGTGCGGTTTTGATTACTGGCTGACACCATCCCAGCCGGCAATTTGAGCCATCAGAACCCAAAAAGCTTTCGCCAGGCGGATCTTCCCACCGGATACGCTGCCCAAATGACCGCCATTTAGTTCGGTGGTGTAATCCTGGCAGATCGCAGGAAGAAATTTCCCATCATCGGGGTAATTCTCGCAGTTTCCCGAGGCGCTGCAGTAGGGAACGCCGTCGCGGTTGTCGTAGCAGGGGCTGCCATCCGAGGTGTAAGATTCGATCGCAGCCACATCGAACAGGTAATAGCCGTTGTTGATGGCGTATTCACGCATTTTGTTGTTGAAATCGGTCGAAGACTGCGTGCCGATGCTGCGAGCGAGGCTGGTCGTCCAGAGGAAGAGGATCTTGTCGGGGTGGCGGTCGAAATACGCCTCAAGATCATAAATGTCCGCTTTATTGGAGTTGTTGGCGAAGAACCCGGTTGTTTGGTTGGCGATGTCGCTTTCGGCGTCAACGTTCAGATAGCTGAACTGGTATGTCAAAATATTCTTACTGTTAATATATTGCGGCGCAAGCGCATTGATGAAGTCGCTCGTAAGCTCAGTCCACGTGCCCTGCCGGAATACATAAGTCCAATTGTTGCGATTGTAGCGGGTTGGGCTGGGTTCGAACCGGATATTCTCTGGCACTGTGCCATTAAGATAGTCATCCTGGGTATGCGTCCTCCAGTTCCAGTTCGAGTCGTAATAATCGTTGCGGCAGGTTGCCGGAGAAGCGGACCAACTCGCAGCCGCCAGGCAGTCCAGTCCTTCGTTGATGTTCTGTCCTACCGAGCGGTCTGAGAATACCATGTGAATATTGCTCGCCGCAAGCAAATAGCGCTCAGGGATTCTGTCGAACAGGGCGACCGAGTTATGGTTGATCGTTTTCGGGCTGGAAAGCGGGGGAGGGGGCGGCAGTACAACTCGATTGGTCTTCAACATAACCGGAAGAAAGACGTACCGAATGTCCGACTCACTCTGGGGCGCCGGAGTGGGTTCTGGAATATCCTGGCTCAAGGCAGTCTGTGTGCCAGAAACAAGCAGAGCCACTACAGTGATAAAGATAATCAAGAGTGACATGCTTTTTATCTTCATTTAGTTTGTTTCTCTCTCCAGTGCATAAGGATAGGCCCTTATTTCGAAGGGCGCATTATACTACCTTTCGGGTTAATTTCTTTGCTGTGGTTATTAAAGCATAATAATTATTTGCAAATCCTAACAATTCAACAAGCATTACTAATTTCCTATATACACCAATTTTTTTCACAGTCTTCAGAGTTTCCGAGTTCAACCTCATGCGCCACAAACATGATCTCCAAAAAACCTTTTCTCTACAGATGACCCTGATCCTCGCGATCACGGTCGCTTCACTTTGTCTCCAGGGAGGGGGCGATGCACGCGCTTCTGCGCAGAGGGCCGAAAGCGACCCCTGGACGCCTCCCGTGAACATCTCGGAATCCAGCTCGACGACGGATCCGGTCATCGTGGCCGACGGCTCGAACAACGTTCATGTCGTATGGAGCGACGAATACGCGGGCAGCGTATACGCGCACTTTTCCGATGGCGCGTGGAGCATTCCAACCGCCGTGAAGTTCCCGTTCGATGGGTATTTTCCGGTCTTGATCGGAGCAGGCGATACCATACACGCCTTCTGGATCAACACCCAAAAAAATAACAGCCTGCTCCACTCGCATGCTCTGGCCAGCGGATTTGGGACCCGCAATGCCTGGAGCGCGCCTGTGGTTATCTCCAAATATGTGGGCGGCTTTGCGGCGGAGCCTCAGAAGGACGGTCATATCAACCTGGCATACATCTTCACCGGCGAAGAAGCCGACCGCCCGGCCGGCATCTATTACGCCCGTTTGGGTGCGGGCGGTAAAAGCTGGTCCAAGCCGGTGCCCCTGTTTACATCCAGATACTATCGACCCGTTACTCAAAAAACCGGCCACGTCGGCATCAGCTCGGCGCTGGAAAACGGCGCCGAAACCATTTACGTCACCTGGGATAACCGGGCTGTCAAGCGCGTTTACCTGTCGAAATCCATAGACCAGGGCGTAACCTGGTCCCCACCCTTCGAGGTGGACGGGCCCACAGCCAGCATGTCGTCAAACGAGCCGTTCAACTTGCAGGTGCAGGCCAGCCCGCCCGATAACGTATTGCTGGTGTGGCAGTCGAACTTACAAAGCGGGGTCAACTGCACCCAGTATTATCAATCGTCTCAAGACGGCGGACAAACCTGGAGCGATCGGGGCAAGATGATGGAAGGGCTGGTTGGCTGCGCCCAGGAGATCAAATTCTTCCGCTTGTCCGACGGCGTTCTGTCCCAAATCATCTTTCAGGATGAAGTTTACCTGGCGGCCTGGGATGGTTCTCGCTGGAGCCAGCCGGAAGCGCAGAGCACCCTTTACAGCTTCACCGACCCGGCAACGGATGAGGCGGTGCGCTTTCGCTGCCGCCAGTCGGCGCTGGACGCCTCCAACCAACTGTACGTCGTGGGCTGTGATGAGATCGGCAGCATGGACATTTGGGCGACTTCTCGTGAGGTTGGCCCGATGAGGGACTGGTTCTCGCAATCGAGTACATGGAACGAGCCGCAGCTCATTGGCAAGGGCCAGGCTGTCATACAAAACCTGAAAGGCCTGATGGACTCTATGGGCCGTTTTCACATCCTGTGGGTTGCCGATGACCTCCAACAAACAACCGCCGTAAACGGTTCGCTTTATTACACGGTCTGGGACAACGGCGCGATTGCTATTCCGTCCAAAATCCTGACTTCTCCGGGGCGCGATTTTGACCGGTTTTCGGCAGACCTGGACAACAGCCGAAACAGGCTGCTCCTCACCTGGAATGACAGGAACACGGGCGAGATTTTCTTTAGCTGGGCCGATATCGCAAAAGCCGGCAGCAAATTTGAATGGGCGGAACCGGTTTCAGTGCCAATCGTGACCCCATTTGGACAATCTCCGGCCGTCCTGGCCGGGAAGGATGGGCGTGTCTACATCGCTTATGCGGTCCCGATCAATGAGAGGCGAGGCATTTATCTGACATATTCTGAAGATGGCGGGGTTACCTGGTCCGAGTCGACCAGGGTCTTTGACGCGAGCGCGGCGAACTGGGAGATCGTCGAACGGCCCAGGATCGATCAGAACCGCGATGGGACATTGCACCTGGTATGGAGCCAGGAGCGATATACCAGCGCCGACCTGCTGCCGGGGGAGTATTACGCCCGATCTACAGACCATGGAAACACCTGGACGGAAGCTCAGCTTTTTGTCGAAAACCTGGCCGACCCCGCCTGGCTTAGCGCAGTGGGGGCGCAGGACGTGTTTCGTTTCTGGCTTGTTCCAAACGGAGACCAAAAGAGCCTGTTGAACGAGATTTCGAACAACGCAGGGGAGAGCTGGAACCCGGCAGAAAACCTCACCGGCATCGGAGAGACGCCCCTGATGCTGGATCTGAGCGTTGGCCCGCAAGACGCGCTAAACCTGGTGCAGGTGGTTGAGAAAAACGAGGACGAATTCATTCTCAAACCGCAGGTCTGGGCGGGCGAGACCTGGAGGAGCATCGAGAGCCGCACGCTCCAAGACGGCTTAATCCAGGATATGACCGCGCTTTCGTGCGGCGTCACCCCAAACGGGCAACTGGTGGCGGTCTATGCCTTCACCCAAATTGACCAGACAAAACCGGAAGAGGCCCAACAGCTTTTCTTGATCTCCCAAAAGAGCGCTGCCCCACAACCGGGTCTGGCGCCCACGCGCACTGCTCCAGAGACAACGTCCGAGCCGCCTACCGCCGAAACGCCGCCGGCGACCACCGTCCCTGCCGCAACCACAACGCCCGAACTGTCTGCCACTTCGCTCGAGGCGCTAATTGCCACGCCGACAAGGGGCGTGACGCCCGTGCCAAACCCCGAGCCCCCCAAATCCACGCTCGACCCACGGGTAGGGCTGGTTTTTGCGGGCGTACTCTCGATCCTTGTGGTTGCCGCCTTTTTTATCGTCTCAAGGTTTAAGAAGGGCTCCTGAGGGGCTCGATAAAAATCAGGGCGTCCAGCCTGCGATCTGCGCCATCATCACCCAGAATGCTTTTGCGATGCGGATCTTTCCGCCCGAGACGCTGCCCAGGTGCCCCCCATCCGTCTCGGTAGTGTAGTCCTGGCAGATCGCGGGGAAATCCTGTCCATCATCCGGGTAGTTCTCGCATTTACCAGCCTGGGTGCAGTACTCCACGCCGTCGCGGTTGTCGAAGCAGGGTGCGCCCTGGTCGGTATGCGCTTCGATATCCGCGACATCGAACAAGACCAGGTTCCGCTCTTTGGCATACTGCCGCAGTTGATCGTTGAACACGCTCGAGACCTGAGCGCCTATCGAGCGGGCCAGGCTGGTTGTCCAGATCGGGAACACTTTATCGGGATGGCTGGACATGAAAGCTTCCAGCTCGTGGATGCCGTAGAGACCGGAGTTGTCAGCGAAAAAACCTCTTTGCGGGTCGGTGATATCGCTGTCTTCGGTCACATTCAAATAAGTGATCTGGTATGAAAGCACGTCGGCCGTATCGAGGTGTTTTGGGGCAAGATTGTTGATAAAATCCTCGGTCAAAAACCACCATTCGCCGGAGTGCATTTCAAAGACCCAATTGGAGCGGTCATATTTGACCGGGTCTGGATTAAAAACGATGCGGTCTGGGGCGCCGTTCTGGCTCATATAAGTTTGAAAATTCCAGGTCGACCCGATGTAATCCCTGCGGCAGAACGCCGGCGCGCTCGACCAGCTTGACGCGGTGAGGCAATTCAGGCCTTCGTCAATGTTGGCGCCCACGGAGCGGTCGGCAAACATCATCCCGAGCTTTCGGGCGGCTGTGAGATATTCATCCGGGATCTGGTCGAAGAGCGCCACAGAGGTATGATCGACGATAATCGGGTTGCCCGTGCGGTGATAACCGGCAGGGGCGCGGGGTTCTTCCCCGGTTGGAGAGAGTGTACCGGTGGCGGCCTGGGTGGAGGTTAGCTGTACGGGTAAGGGAGTTTCAGCTACCGGTTCGCGGGTTGGCGAAGCGACGACCTCGGGCACGGTTGTATCGGAGGGACGGGGGGTATCTGGCGTGGATGGTTGAGGCGTGGCTTCAACCGGCCTGGTTGGCGCTTCGGGCGCGGTTGTGGTAGCGGCAGGGCTCATGCAACCGGCCAGGATCAAAACGATCAAAGCTCCGGTCAGGAGGCGTTTTTTATCCATCTTCTCATCACTCCTTGAACTGAAAGAGGATTATACTCAAGAGGATAAAAAGAACTGGATAAATCCGTAAACGCTATAAATTGATTAATTTAGCAATGAACCCCAGATTTCCCAGAACAATTGGTCTTTTAATTCTCATCCTGACGATCGCCACGTTTTTTGGCCCGCCGGCGCCCCAGGCGAGCGCCCAATCCGATGAGATCCTCTGGGAGAATCAGATTAACATCTCGAACTCTCCAGATGCGACTTCTATCGATCCATTCCTGCTGGCGGACCCCGCCGGGGTGGCCCACCTGTTCTGGGCTGAGAAAGTCGGCGATCTGTCGACCAACCAGCCCGACACGCTGCTTTACTCGCAGCTAAAAGACGGTGTGTGGTCCAAACCGGTCGACATCTTCTTTGCGCCGTTATCGGATGGCGCGCCAGTGATCAATTTTCCCCACGCGGTCATCGATCAAGCGGGTAAGATTCACCTGATATGGCTATCTGAACCGAACGCCCCAAACTACAGCCTGAATTACAGCTCTGCATACGCCGAACAGGCAGGCATCGTTCAGGCCTGGGAGCCGAAGAGGATTCTGGCGGACGATCTGACCGGCTCCTTGTACTCCATCCACATCGCCTATGACCCGCCCAGCACGCTGCATATACTTTATGCCCGCGGCGCCCAGGGGTCAAATCCCGAGGACGATCGCAGCGTGGCGTACATACGTTCCACCGACCTGGGCAAAACCTGGTCCGAGCCCAGGGCGCTTCTGACCGTCCCGGTCATCAGTTGGGGGGCAAGCTGCACGCGCCTGCTTTTCGAGGCGCCGCATAACCTCTATGCCTCATGGGTCTTGTGGGATGAAACTGGAATTGGCCGCAGAATCTACTTTACCCGCTCGCTTGATAACGGGCTGACCTGGGAAGAGCCAAGGATCCTCACAGAAAAACTCGAGGGCGAGTTTGAAAGAAACTGGAACTCGCTGGCGCTCTTAGGGCCCAACCACATCATGGCGCTCTGGGAGGGCGGGTACAGGGCTTACCGCCACGCCCAGTATTCGACCGACGGCGGTCAGACGTGGAGCGAACCGGTCGACACTTTCCCCTTTCTCATCGGTGATAACGGGTTTGTCGAGTATGCCCGAGACAGCAACAACGTGCTTCATGCATTCCTGGCCCAGCGTGTGCGCGAAGGCACCAGCGCCTCCAGCGATATCGAGATCGAGGCGCTCTGGCACAGCGTTTGGGAGGGCGGCGACCGCTGGCGCGATCCTATCCTTGCCTCCCTCCGAGGCGATTCATTGCACATGACCAACCCAAAAGTTGTGATTATCAACGGAAACCGGGTCGTCGCCACGTGGTATCAATCTCGGATTTTCGATGTCTTTGTCATGACCGGCGTGATCCGCAATGCCCCTGAGAGCCCTTCCATCCCCTGGACACAGCCTCAAAGCACTCAAACCCTGGAGCCGCCTCCCCCAACCAGTGAGCCGCCTGTCTTGCAAACGTTAAAACCGCTGCAAGAGACGCCTCCCATTCCAATGAAAGCAAACCCCAGCGTAAACCCGGGGAACAACATCCTGTTAAGCCTGATACCCACCTTTCTGGTCGTGCTTCTCGTCGCAGTAATTATCGGTCTGCGCGGTCGAACTCCGTAGTCCTGGATTTCTACAACAAAATGTCCACCTCCAAGTCATCCGAATTACCCGTTCAGGTTTACACTTCGGATTCGCAAATGCGCTCGCCGAGGCTGCTTTTGCGGTCTATGGGGCGCGACCTGTATGCCTCGCGCGAACTGGCCTGGCGCCTCTTCGTGCGCGATCTCTCCGCCCAATATCGTCAAAGCCTGCTCGGGGTTATCTGGGCTTTTGCGCCGCCCATTGTCACGGGGGTGATCTTCATCTTCCTGCAATCGCGCAATATCATCAACTTTGGCGAGACGAAGATCCCCTACCCGGTTTATGTGCTCGTGAGCGTGCTCCTCTGGCAGATCTTTACGGAAAGCCTGAACGGCCCCCTCAAATCGGTGACCGCAGCCAAGCCGCTGTTGGTGAAAATCAACTTTCCGCGCGAGGCGTTGATCATCTCGAGCTTTTACCTGGTCGTCTTCAACCTGCTGATCAAGGCGGTCATCCTGGGGGCGATATTCCTGGTCTTTCGCATCCCGCTCACGTGGGGCGTGGCTTTGGCCGTCATCCCGATTTTTATGCTGATCTTGCTCGGGTATGGGATCGGTTTGCTGATCACGCCGCTGGGCATTTTATATAACGACGTGGCCACTTCTCTGCCTCTCATAACCCAGTTGTTATTTTTCGTCACGCCGGTGGTATACCCGCCCCCCGACACATTCCCGCTTTCGCTGCTCGTGATCCTCAACCCCATCAGCCCGCTGCTGATTGCCGCCCGAGACTTGATTATCACGGGCCAGATAAACAACTCCCCTGCCATGCTGGTCATCAGCGGGTTGACGCTTGTTTTAGTTTTTGCCTCCTGGGTCGTCTACCGGATTGCACTGCCAATCATCATCGAACGGATCAGCGCCTGATGTCCGAAATTTTAGTATCTGTCGAGAATGTGAATAAAAAATTCTGCCGCAGCCTGAAGCGCTCGCTCTGGTACGGCGTAAAGGATATGATTTCAGAGCTTGGCGGTCGCAGCAGCCAGCACAGCCACCTGCGCCAGGACGAGTTCTGGGCCGTCAGGGGGGCTTCGTTTCAGGTGCGGCGCGGCGAAGCCTTGGGGTTAATCGGGCACAACGGGGCGGGCAAGACCACCCTTCTGCGCATGCTCAACGGGTTGATCAAGCCCGATTCGGGGCGCATCGAGGTCAGGGGCCGCATGCAAGCCCTGATCGCCCTGGGCGCGGGCTTCAATCCGGTGCTGACCGGGCGGGAAAACATCTATATCAACGCCTCAGTGCTGGGCATTCCCAAAGCAGAAATCGACCGGCGCTACGAGGAGATCGTCGACTTCTCGGGCATCCGTGAATTTATCAATATGCCGGTGCAGAGTTACAGCACGGGCATGGTCGTGCGGCTGGGTTTCTCGATCGCGGCTCACCTGGAGCCGGACGTCTTGCTGGTGGACGAGGTGCTGGCTGTGGGAGACCTGGCTTTTCGCAATAAATGCCAGCTGCGCATTCAGGAACTCAAGAAGCGTGGGGTGGCGATTATTTTCGTCTCGCACAATCTGCACGCCATCAGCCACGTCTGTTCAAGAGCGATAGCCATCGAGAAAGGGGAAATCCTTTACGATGGCGAGGTGGAACAAGCGATCGATCTCTATCGTGAATCGTTGATCAACCTTTACCAGGAGGAGGGAGAGCTGCGCACCGGAACCGGCGAGATCAAGATCAAGAAAATCGAGTTTCTGAACAAGGCGGATCAGACCCAAAGTGAAATCAACGTCGGTGATTATCTCAATGTGCGCATACATTACGAAACAACGCAGACGGTAGATAACCCCATCTTCAACGTCACCTTTAGCAGGCTGTATGGCGAACAGGTGACCGGTCTGCGCACGGATGTGGATGGATTCGATCTCGGACAGCTTAATGGCGAGGGGTTTGTTGATGTCGTCATTCCGCATTTCAATTTATTGCCCAACGTTTTTACCATCGACGCCACCGTTTTTCACCCGGATGGGTTTACATTTTATGATCGCATCAACAGGGTTGCCACGCTCAAAGTGCGCGGCGGCTTATTGATCAACGGAACCGCCTTCCTGCCCCACGAATGGACCCTCAACCAGGAAATGAAACCGGTCGAAACCAGCCGGGCGTCGATCCGATGAGGTTCCGCACGGAGATGAAATGGATGCGCCGCCAGTTTTTATCGTAGGGGCGCCGCGCTCTGGCACCACCCTGCTGGCTGCCATGCTGGCCGCGCACAGCCGGTTAAGCTGCGGCCCTGAGACTCATTTCTTTCGCTGGCTCTCGAACAGGGATGCGGGCAGGCTCATACAACATGACGCGTGGCCTGAGCGGGCCGTTCAGTTTCTCGAATCGATCACCTTTAGCAACTACAAGGATGCCACACGAACAAGCGTTGTCGATAAATATGAGCTTTCCCGCGACCGGGTAGAAAATTACCTGCGCGATAGAAGCCCCTCGATTGCGAATATCCTGTCCTCCCTGACGGTGCCTTTTATGCAGGATATGGGAAAAGCCCGTTGGATCGAAAAAACGCCGGATCATATCGAGCATGTTGCGCAAATCCGGGAGAATTTTCCCGATTCCCCCATCGTCCAAATTTTGCGCGATCCAAGAGATGTGGCGGTATCTTTGACGAAAGTCCCCTGGGGCGCCCCGTCCCTCCTCGCAGGGCTTTTCTACTGGAAACGCCTGTACGAAAGCAGCGAGGAATTCTTCCGGAGAGATCCCCTCGCGTACACGCTCAAATACGAAAACCTGGTCACCTGTCCGGTCGATGAATTGAGATGGCTTTGTCAGTTTATCGGCGAAGACTTCGAAGAGGAGATGCTCGACACTTCGAACTCGGCGAAGAAGCTAAACAGCGTCAAGGTATCCTGGAAGGAAAAAGCCAGCCAGCCCTTGGATGCCAGCCGGCTGAATGTCTGGCGAAGGGAATTGTCCGCTGCGGAGAACCGGCTGGCAGAGGCGTTCATCGGCGACAAATTAGAACAGCTCGGCTATCCAGGTGAAGCGTTGTTCGAGCAATGGGGCGAAATCTACCCTTCGCAACAACTAGCGTTAAAATATGAGGATTCGATAGGCGCCATCGCCTCTAAAGGCATACGTTTTTGGAAATTACCAGAGGAGAAAACGGTTCCTGTAAAAGTGTACCTCGGAGATCCGGGAGCCGACCATTGGTTTGAGGGCAACAAACTTGAGAGAACCTGGCGGACGGCAGCCCTGATCCGCGAAATCAAGAAATCCATCAGTTTAGAGCGATCCATCTATTGGGTCAGTGAAACCTTGTACCAACGGCGATCGATTTCACTCACCGGCCAACTGACCCGGCTCTTAGCCCCCTATCGCCTGGAAAATTGAACCTCTCAGCAGACACGCCAAATTCTCGAAGCACATCCTGCATCCATGAATTCAACCTCACCTACCGCGGATACGCAAACCGGTCAGCCCTCAGCGCCGATTAAGGGGCTGGTAAGCGTCATAATCCCCGCTTACAATCAGGGCCATTACCTGGGCGCTGCGGTCGAGAGCGCCCTCGACCAGACGTATGCCAGCTTCGAAATCATCGTCGTCGATGACGGTTCGACCGACGACACCCCGCAGGTTACGGGCAGCTTTGAACATAGGGGCGTTCAGTATGTTTACCAGGCGAACGCAGGGCTATCCGCCGCACGCAACACCGGCATTCGCCATTCTCGTGGAGAATACCTGACTTATCTGGACTCGGATGATCTGTTCGCGCCGCTGAAGCTGGAGCTGCTGGTTTCGCAGTTCGAGCGCGACCCCGAACTCGGCTTTGCGGCCGGGCAGGCCGTGCTCATCGACGAACACGGCGAGCCGCTCGATAAAATCTTCAACGCCCCGCCCCCCATCGAGCCGTCCGATTTGCTGTTATGGAACCCATTTCACGTGGGCAGCACGATGGTGCGGCGAACCTGGCAGGAACGGGCGGGATTGTTCGATGAAAACCTGCGAGCTTACGAGGACTGGGACATGTGGCTGCGGCTGGCTCTGCTCGGGTGCAAGATGGGCTGGGCTGCACAACCGGTGTCGCTCTACCGGTTTCACACCGCCCAGATGACCCAGGACCGCGAGCGCATGACCAGGGCGACTTTTGCGGTGCTCTCAAAGGTATTTGAAAACCCCGATCTTCCCGACGACTGGGCAGCGAAGAAGGATCTGGCCTACAGCAACGCCTATCTGCGAGCCGCCGCCCAGGCTTACCGGGCTGAGGCGTACGACGAAGCCCGCTCGGCAATGGCGCAGGCCGCGCGGCTGGACCCGAGTTTGGCTGCCAACCGCGGCGCATCTCTGGCGGCACGCCTATCCGCCCTGGCTGACTCGCCGAAGGCCGTGGACAAACTGGATTTTCTGACCCGCATCTATGAAAACTTACCGGCGGAGCTGGCGGAACTGGAAAGAGACCGCAACGTGCATTTATCCAGGGCCGCCGTTGATTTAGGTTTCGAGCGCTATCAAAAGAACGACCTCTCCGGCGCATCCTCTTACCTGCGCCGGGCAGTCCATTACCGGCCTTCCTGGCTGGCTAACCGCGGCGTGCTTTCGATCCTCTTGAGAGCCAGCCTCGCCAAAGCGACCCGCGGGGAGGCGAGGCGCGCAGACCAGGCCTCCGATCCGCTCAACATTCAAAATTGAGCTCTTCAT
>JADYYC010000089.1 GCA_020853835.1 Anaerolineales bacterium | reverse complement strand
TACATCACCAATGCTTTGCGGGTGCGGTTCGGAGGAGGGTAGTTCGGGTTGGCCTCCAACCAAAACGCCTGGAATAAGAACCGTTGGCGGGGCAGGAACCTGGGCGCGTTGTTCCTGCTCCTTGCCCTCTTTGGCTGCAACCTTGCGCCAATAGACGAGGCCGAAGCCCTACGGCGCACCCAGGTGCGCGAGGCCGAGCTCGAAGTCAACGTCCAGCAAACCTTGCTCGCGCAGCAACAAAGGGATCAGGCGGTCGAACAAACCGTTCAGGCCGGGTTAGCGACCGACCTGACGCTCACGCCCTCAGCGACCCTGGCGCTCACGCTGCCTCCGCCCATCCCGTCACAAACAGAACCGGTCGTTCAAGATACCCCCTCCCCCATGGCTGTGGAACCCCTTCCAACTGCCGAGTTCGATGAAACTGCATTTCAAGAATGGAAAAAGACCGCCAGGATTTTGCTGTACGAGGATATGACCGCCAGGTTGGATACCGTACGCTACGTCAAACTGACGCTCGATGAGATGGGGCTGGCGTACAAGGACGATGGGAGCGCATATGGCTGGCTGCTGGACGATTTATCCGGCGGCCCTAAAGAGGGCGGGCAATGGGACCTGATCATCCTGGCGACCGAGAACAAAGAAGGCATCAAAGCGGATTTCTTTACTCCGGCGCTCAAGGCGATTGATGCCGGCACGCCGGTGATTATCGAGACCTGGTATTTAGACGGGGCGCACAGCGGCTCTGCCAGCGGGCTGCTGGCGCGCTGTGGTCTGAGTTTCGAAAATAATTGGGCTCGAATTCCGCCTTCAAGCGCAGCGATGTTCGCCCTCAGCCCGGATCACCCCGTGTTGACACAGCCAAACAGCGGCCTGAATTTCAGCGCAACCACCAATTTCTGGTGGGACCCAAACGGCGTCATCAGCTACGACATAGGCGATTTGATGAAGCTCACAACCGATTCGAGCGCCACGCTCCTGATCGGGACGATCGCCGGAGACCGTTTTACCCACGGCACCTCAACCGTATGCATGGACGGGATGCTGACCCTGCAGACCTTTTCGTCTCATTTGCTCACGTATAAATCCATGTCTCCTTTGTGGGAAAACTACATCGACAACGCGCTGCGCGCCAGGTTCCGCCAAATTCAATAATCTTCGAGGTCTTCATGAGTGTTGGGCATTTTCTAGGCGGTATTGCCGCGCTGATCTGGGACCCGGCGACGGGACGCTATTTGCTCCTGCGCAGGTCGGCGCAAAAAGATTTTGAGGCAAGGGCATGGGAATGCGTCACGGGGCGCGTCGAGCAAGGTGAGAGCTATGAACAGGCGCTCTATCGCGAAGTCCGTGAGGAAACCGGCGCCGAGGTGCGCATCGAGTTCCTGCTTGCCACCACACATTTCTATCGAGGCGCACCCACCCCCGAAAACGAGCTGCTGGGCGTGCTCTATGGCTGCACGCTTGAAAAACATAGCGAGGTAACGCTGGGGGATGAGCACTCCGAGATGCGCTGGCTGACTTTAGCTGAAATCGATCAATTTCTTCCCGAAGACCACTGGCTCAGGAGGACGGTCCACAAAGCCGAAAAGATGCGCCGGTACATACCCGAACCGCTGCGCCTTGAGTTCCGACAGGACGGCTTCGAGGTTTGAAACCCATCTCGCCGCAAGGCGCCCCCTTCATAAAATATCAGGCGCTGGGGAACGATTACCTCGTAATCCAGCCGGACAAACTGACAAAACCAGTCACGCCCGGCTGGGTTCGGAGGATAACCGACCGCCACTATGGCGCCGGGGCAGACGGCGTCCTGATCGGGCCAACGCCTGCCGAATCAGCCGATTTCGGTTTGCAGATCTTCAACCCAGACGGGAGCGAAGCCGAAAAGAGCGGCAACGGCCTGCGGATTTTTGCGCGCTATCTTTGGGAGGCCGGTTTCCTGGAGCGATTTAAAGCGCATCCAGACGATCAATACACAACCCCTTTCCGAATCAAGACAGCCGGAGGGGTTGTGACCGCCCGCGTCGAACAAAACGGCGCCTGGGTGACGGTTGAGATGGGCAAGGCCGACTTTCGCAGCGGATCGATCCCCATGAGCGGCGCTGAACGTGAGGTGGTGAATGAAACGATCTATGTCGGCGGCGAAACGCTGAACTACTGCGCGCTCAGCCTGGGAAACCCGCATTGCGTGGTGTTTTACCCACATCCCAAACCCGAAACAGCCCAAACCCTCGGCCCCGCCATCGAGCGCGATCCGCGTTTCTTGAACAGGACCAACGTCCAGTTCTTGCAGGTGATGGACCCGGAAAATCTGAAGATCGAGATCTGGGAGCGCGGCGCGGGTTATACGCTGGCCTCGGGCAGCAGCAGTTGCGCAGCCGCGGCAGCCGCCTACAGGCTGCGCCAATGCGGCCCGCAGGTTGCGGTGCATAACCCGGGCGGGATCTTACAGGTCAGAATCAATGATGATTTCAGCCTGGTGTTATCGGGACGAGTGGAGAAGGTTTATCAGGGCTGGATGGAGGATTGATGAAGCTTGAAAAAAACAAGCGCAGCGCGGTGATTTTGAGCGGGGTCGCCGTGTTGTCATTCTCCATAACCAGCGCAATCCTGAACCTGTTGATCCCCATCCTGGCGACGGGCGATACCCTCCTGGTGGCCGCCGGCCCGGAGGGCCTGAGCCGACCCGGCAGCGCCCCAGGCCTGGCGCTGTTTATCGCGGCATTGCTTGTCCTTTTGACCGGGATCGGCGCGTTCTGGCTCTACCGATTTTTTGGCGAGCGGTACTATGGCCCACGCAGCGCGCCGCGCTGGGCGGCGTTTGGCATCCTCTTTGCCCTGTTTTTGAAGCTCCCCGACTGGCTCTTCTCACCGGAACTCTGGCTGTTAAAAGGACTGGTTCAGTTAGCGGGTTTGTTTGCCGCGTTTTTCCTGGCGCGCTGGCTGATCCCCTTCCAGCGCGCCACAGTCCGCCAAAATGAGTGATCCTCGCGCAGGTCGGGGCTAACCCGCCTGCTTTTTGATCTCTTGCAGGGTTTCCAGATCCCTGCCCAAATTCTTCTTCCGCACCGCCATGCTGACCAGGTATAACCCCATAACGCCAAATATCACCGCATAACCGGCCACCATATAATTCGCAGTCTGAGCCGGGCCTTCCTGCAAGCGGTGGATGTTAAGAAGAGTCCCCAGATGGATTGAATTAACCAGCGTAAATAAATTCTCTACAATCATGACTGTCCTCCACGGCGCCTACAGGTTCAGTTCCAGCTTCATCTGCTCGATCCGATCCTGCAGACGCCCCAGGCGGATGCGATGCCACAACAAGTCGATGAAAATGATGGTGAAAGTCAACAGGCTGAAGAGGAACGTCTGTAGCATTAAAGCGGTCATATCGAACTGGCCTTCAGCCCCGGGCTGGTTTGAGCCGATGACCACCGGGTGAATGCCCCGAAACAGCCGGGCGGATAAGAATGTGAGTGGCACGCTCAGAAACCCCAGAATCGCATAGATCGCGCCAAACCGCGCCCTGCGGTCAGGATCCTCAATTCCGGAGCGCAGCATCAAATAAGCAGCATAGATCAAGAGCATGATAGTGGCGGTCGTCAGGCGCGGGTCCCAGGTCCACCAGGCGTTCCAGATCGGCCTGGCCCAGATCGATCCCGTGACGACATTGATAAACGCAAAGACCAATCCAAGTTCAACAGACGCCATCCCAACGACATCCCATTTTCGGTTCCCCTTCCACAAATAGGCGATGCCGGCGCCCGCCGCAACCAGAAAGCTCAACATCCCGACCCAGCCGGCTGCGACATGAAAATAGAATACCTTCTGCACCAGCCCCATCACGGCCTCAACCGGCGCATAGAAAAAGACCATCCCGGTCGCGATTATGAGCATCACGACCGTAACGCCGTCCAGGATCGTGAGAAGTCTTGGTTTGGCTTCCATATGCTTGTTTCCTCCTGATTCTTATCGATGTAATGGCGAAATAACCGGTTATTCCTCAACCACGTAATCAAACACCATGATTGCAACAGCGGAAAAAATCAAATCAAATACGATGATCAGGTTCAGCCAGGGCCATATCTCAGACATGTCCAGGCCTTGCAGAAAGCCTGCGCTGACTTTGACCGCGGCAATAAACAGCGGCAGCACGATCGGGAAGAGTAAAATCGGGAGCAGGACATCCCGGGTGCGCGTCTGCACCGCCATGCTGGAAAGCAGCGTGCCGACGGTTACATATCCGACTGAGCCTAATAAGACAACGGCGATCAAGCCCGGATGCAACAAATTGATGTTGTAAAGCAGGCTGTACACCGGCAAGACAATCGCTTCCACAATCAGCATGAAGAACAGGTTGCTCAGCGCCTTGCCCAAGAAGATCGCGCTGCGGTCCACAGGCGCTAACAGCAGGCCGTCGAGACAGCCGCGGTCCTTTTCCATCGCCATAGACCGGTTCAGGCCCAGCGTTCCAGCAAACGCAAAGGTAACCCACAGCACCCCGCTGGTCACGTTAAAACGCGCCCTGGCGTCCAGCTCTAAGGCGAAATTAAAAATAAAGATCACCAGGATGGCAAACACTAACATGCTGGAGATCAGTTCGCGGCTGCGCAGTTCGGCTGCCAGGTCCTTCCATACGATCGCCCAGACCGTGCGCAAGTAAACCGGCGTGGTTTTCCTTTGCGCCTTCCTGGAGGCCCTTTCAGCGATATTCGCGTCGCTGTTGGTCACACTTGAACCCTGTGAATTGAGTGGTCAGGTGAGGCTGCCGCTCTTCCACCTGTTTCAGAGATCGCCTCGCGATAAAAAACCGGCAGCCGTTCGGCGGACATCTCCGCCCGTCCCGCCGAGGCGACGATCTTGCCGCGCGAAATCACATCAAAACGGCTGGCGAGATCGGCTGCCCGCGCCAGGTCATGAGAAGTCATGACGACCGTGCGGCCGCGCGCAGCCACTTCGCGCAGCACACCGTCCAGCATAATCGACGCGTCCTGATCCAGCCCGGTATGCGGTTCGTCCAGGAGCATCACCTCGGGGTCATGTAACACCGCCCGGCCAATCGCCAGCCTTTGCTGCATACCGCGCGAGAAGGTGCGCACCAGATCACGGCTCCGCAATGAGAGGCCGACGAGGTCTAGCACTTCGCGGATACGTTTCTCGGGCAGGTCAATGCCGTACATTTTTCCATAAAAATGTAGATTTTCTTCCGCAGTCAGATCTCCATAGAGCAGCGGCTGGTGCGATACGACCCCCAGAATGTGCCGGATGGCGGTCGCCTGCTGCGGGAGCCTGAAGCCGGCAATGCGAATCTCGCCCATCGCCGGGCGAGAAAGCGAGGCAAGAATGCGCAGAAAGGTCGTCTTTCCGGCCCCATTGGGCCCCAACAGCGCTACGAACTCCCCCGCCTGCACATGAAAGTCAAGGTCTTTCAGCACCGTTTTGAGGCCGAAGCGCTTCGTCAACCGGCGTACTTCGATCATCGAGCGTTCAACCTTGCTGGTCCAGCAACTCTTTCAAACGAGATTTCAACTCCCCCCGCCGTTGCAGATACGCTTCTTCCGGTAATTGACCAGCTTGATAAAGGTCGTCCAGCGCCAGAATGGCGTCCATCACCACTTCGGGCTTTTCCATTGCCACAGTACTTGAGGGAGCCTGGGTGACAGCGCCGCTATTATCCAGCTTGTTGCGCCGGTACATCCAGACGCCAAGCAGGATCATCACGATACCCAGCGCGCCGGTGCCAACGATCAAATTCGTGTTCGAGCCCACCGACAGAGCCGCCCCGGCGCGCGAGCCCCCGCTGACCGTGAGAGAGAGCTCCGCGTTCCGCGCCAGGCCTCCGCCGCTATACATATGATACTGAACGCCCTGCACGTCCCGGACGCCGGTATCCTGAATTTGATCGCTTTTAACTTTAACCGAGTCTTCGGGCACCAGGATCACGATCGCATTTGTATTGAGCGGCATGCGGCGCTTCAGTTCAAGCTTGCGATCGTAGGGCATTTCATACGAGTAAAGCACCTGATAGATGCCCGAACCGGGGCGAACCGGCATGGTGTCTGCGAAGCCGTCTTCTGTTTTCTGATAGCGCTTACCCAATTCGCCATCCTGAAACTCCAGGTTGCTGGCTCCGGGCGGCAAGGAAAAAGAGACCACTGGCCCGCCAGCCTTTGGCGCCGCAACGGTCCGGTCGGTCAGATTGGATATGACATACAACTCGACCACGCGAACGGTTTTTTCATCCAGAAATTCGAAGAAGTAATGCAGCCGGTCGATAGAGAGGCTCGAAGTATCGCTTGTCGTATCGAACAGCTGAATCGGCAAATCGATCTGGACGTTTTGCGGATCTGCTTTAACCAGCTCGGACCCATACACCACGCCGCCATGATCGATGGTCGAAAGAAAAGACAGCCCAGGCTCGACGTTCACACCGCTGAATGCGTACATGCCGTCATCGCCCACCTGGGTTGTGGCGGTGTACACAAGCTGCATTTGATCAAAAACGTGCAGCATCACTTCGGCGCCCACCGGAACCTGGTTGCCCGTCCCATTCACCACAAGCCCCGAAACTGCGCCGAGGTTTGGTTCTTCAATCTGATCTTGCTTACCCTCCAGCCCCAATGGTTTTACGGCCCCTTGAGTCGAGCTAGGAGCGGATTGGGCCAGGGAGACGTCTACAGAGGCCTGTTCAAAACCAAGAGACCTGATATAGGCAGTCAGCGCCCAGATCGCATCGGCATCCAGCTTCCCGCTAAAAGCTGGCATGTCAGGAGAAATGCCGTCATTAATCGCGTGATAAAAATCCGCCTGCGATTTTCCTGATACCACTTCCAGGCGCGTGAGGTCGGGAACGGAAAGTTCTCCGGCTTGAGCCCCGTCTCCTTTGCCGCCCGTTCCGTGACATTGGGCGCAGTTCTCGTCGTAGAGGGCAGCGCCTTGATCAACAACTTGCGCCGCGTTAGAAAGCGAATAAAGGTACGCCACCACATCCCACCGCTGGCGGTCGGTGAGGCTTTTGAACGGCGGCATGTTGCGCTCCATATTGCCATTGGTCACGATGTCGAACCAGCGCGCAGGCGGCGACAGGCGCGCCAACTCACCCGTTCCGATGGGCGGGGCAGGGTTGGGAAGATTCATCGCCAGCGACCCGTCGCCAAGCCCCGATGGGCCATGACAGGGTTCACATTTCTCGAGATAGATCGCCTTGCCCGCCGCAGGGTCGGGAGGCACAAGCGGATACACAGGCGTTGTGGTCGCTTCAGCCTGCACGGGCACAACAGGCTGTTGTTGGTAGCCAGGCGGGGGGGTGACGTCGGCCGCCAGAGAAAAATTACACGCCGACAGCCAGATGGAGCCGAATATCACTAAAACTGGTGCAATACGCTTCATTCGAGTTTACCGACCAATTTCTACACAGGGTTCGTTATCCAGACCTCTCTGGAAAGCTGCCTACAGGTTTTTTGCGCCGCACTTGGGACAAAAACGATCCGACTTCTGGAGAGGGCCGCCGCATTTGGGGCAAAAGCCGGCTGCCTTATCCTGGCGCGACCGGCGCCGGTTAGAAAGCAGCACTTCAAGCTCATCATCCGGAACTGCGACGGGCAGGCTTGCCGCCCGAGATGACGACCCATTCCCACCGTTGCCTGAATTTCCAGCCTGGGCCGCCGCCAAAACCGGCGCAGGCCGGTGGGCGGCGATGGCGGCTTCCATCCTCTCCTCGATCGATTGCGACTGGGCGGGGGGCTCGAGGGTGTCCAGGCGGCGCAAGACCTCCGCGCCGCGCTGCATGAGGCGCGCCCGCTGCTCTGGATAATCCTCTGCTGGAATTTTGCCCAATTCGTGGTCGAATTCCAGCTCTTTCAACGCGGTGATCAACCGGTCACGTTCCGCTAAAAGGGCTGAGCGCTCATGATCGGCCTGGTCGCTGGTCGCTTGGGCTGAGGCTTTTTTTTCGAAAACAGGCCGCCCGACAAAAATTCCCACCAGCAAGAACAGGGCCAGGATGAGGAAAACAGAGCCGATTTCCATACGCTTCTATCTCTCCAATGCCGCATCGACGACTTGACGGATTTCCTCGACGGATTGAAACGGGCTGATTTTCACGTGCGTCAAAACCCCGTGACGATCGATGACGTAAGTCTCTGGAACGCCGGTTGCGCGAAAGTCATGATAGATCTTCGTCCCCAGGTCTGGCCCGTTGGGATAGGTGATCTGGTATTTGGTGAGATATTCAGCGGATTTCTTATCCGTATCCGTCCAGGCAACGCCCAAGAACGCCACCGACCCGCCCGGCTCATAATACCGCCAGGCAGCTTCCAGGTCTGCGGCTTCCTGTTCACAGGGTTTGCACCAGGAAGCCCAGATATTCAAGACGATCACCTTGCCGCGCAGGTCTTCGGATTTGATCACCCGCCCGTCAAATGTGGTGAGCGTGAATTGAGGCGCTTTCTCGCCAACCTTCATCGCCCCTTTTTGTGAATTAATCAACCCAAGAAACAAGAGAAAGAGCAGCGCCGCCAAACCACCCCAGGCAAGAATGCGCCCCCATCGGGGGCGGCTGCGTACCGGGTTTTGAGATTCGTTAATTGCAGCTTCTTCCATAATTCTGTTTCCTAAAATTTGCGCAGCTCTTCTTC
>JADYYC010000088.1 GCA_020853835.1 Anaerolineales bacterium | reverse complement strand
GTGATCGTCTTCGAGCCCTGCCAGCCTTGAATATAAAAAACCCGCTGGCCGGGTTGTCCAATAGCATCCGTTGTAATATGATCTACCGGTTGTAAATCGATTTCCTCAGCAGGCATGGCCTCTCCCTGAAACGTGTGTAGTATACCAGAATCACGCTTTGGACAAACTAAAAGAAAAATCATAATTCAGGGAAACCAAACGGCTGCCGGTCTCCCCGATCGTTATCACGCTGATGGACGCCGGCGCCACATGCAGCCTCTGGAATAAGTCCAGTGGTATTCCCAGATGATACGCCACGGCCAGCTTGATGGGGTCGGAGTGCGATACGCAGGCGACGATCTCGTCTTCCTGATGCTGCGCCGCCAGCCGGTCCAGCTCCTGCGTGATGCGATACTGCGCCTGCTGGAAGCTCTCGCCGCCGGGGAGGGTCATGCGCGACGGGGCGTTCTGAACCACTTTCCAGGCCTTCAACCGGGACAGCCCCTTAACTTTTTGCCCCGTCCATTCCCCCATGTCCAGCTCGATCAAACCTTCGCGCGGGATAACCTCGAGCGAGAGCTTTTCAGCCAGCGGCGCCGCGGTTTCGAGGGCGCGCTCAAGCGGGCTGGAGTAGACCGCCTTGATGGGCGCATCGCCCAGCTTTTCAGCAAGCGCCAGAGCCTGCGCCCGCCCATTTTCGTTCAGATGAACTGCCGGCAGCCTGCCGGCAAGCCTGCCTTTCTTAACGTAATCGTTTTCACCATGTCGGATAAGTAAAAAAACCGGCATAACGCTCCTTTAACGACCGTGTTTGCTCTTGATGTCTTTGATGGTGTCTTCGTCCAGCGGCGGAAGCGTGACCTCGCGGTCGATCTTCAACGCCTCCCGCTGAGCCAGGCGCCAGCGTTCCAGCCGCTCCCTTACCTGCTGCTCATATCCCTGAGCGGAGGGATCGTAAAAATATGTCCCCAGTAATTTTTCCGGTAAATACTGCTGCGGCGTAAAATGGTCCGGGGCGTCGTGCGGATACTGGTAGCCCGCTCCATGCCCGAGCGCCCTGGCGTCTCGGTTGGTATCCTGCAGATGCCGGGGGATAGCCGTGATCCCCTCTTGTTCGAGCATCTGAAAGGCTTTGAAATAGGCGCCCGCGCTGTTGGATTTCGGCGCGGTCGCCAGGTAAAGCGTGGCTTCTACAATCGGGTAGATGCCCTCGGGCAGCCCGATGTAATCAAAAGCCTGCGCCGCGGCGTTGGCGACCACCAGGCCGTTCGGATCTGCCAGGCCGATGTCCTCGCTGGCGAGGATGATCAGGCGGCGCAGGATGAAGCGCGGGTCTTCCCCGGCGTAGAGCATCTTGGCCAGCCAGTAAAGCGCCGCATCCGGATCAGACCCCCGGACGGATTTGATAAAAGCCGAAATGGTGTCGTAATGGGCGTCCCCATCCTTATCGTAAAGCACAGCGCGCCGCTGGATCGAATCCTGCGCCACTTGCAAGCTGATCCGGATGACGCCGCTGGCGTCGGGCGGCGTGCTTTCCACCGCCAGTTCGAGCGCGTTGAGCGCGTTGCGCGCGTCGCCGCCCGAAACGCGCACGAGATGCTCGGTTGCCTCATCGGTGATCTCGATCCTGCGCCCGCCATAGCCGCGCTCGCGGTCGGTCAGGGCGTTCTCGAGCACCGTTCTGACATCCGCATCCCCGAGCGGGTGGAGTTGAAAGAGGCGCGAGCGGCTCACCAGCGCTCCGATGACCTCGAAGTATGGGTTTTCGGTCGTTGCGCCAATCAGCGTCACCGTCCCATTCTCCACGTGCGGGAGCAGCGCATCCTGCTGGGCTTTGTTCCAGCGGTGCACTTCATCGACGAACAGGATGGTCCGCTTGCCGTAGAGCTTGCGCCGCTCGACGGCCTTGTCGATCACCGTCCGCAGGTCCGCCTTCCCCGCCAGGACCGCCGAAAGCGTCTCGAAATGGCTTTGTGTCTGGTTTGCGATCACCATCGCCAGGGTGGTCTTGCCGCTGCCCGGCGGGCCCCACAGAAGGATCGAGGAGAACAGGCGGTCGGCTTCGATCGCCCGCCGCAGCAATTTGCCCGGCCCCAGCAGCTCTTGCTGTCCAACGTATTCGTCCAGGGTGCGCGGGCGCATGCGCGCCGCGAGCGGCGCCTCGGTCTTCATCCGGTTCTGCATGGCATGGTCAAAAAGGTCTGTTGGCATAGGATCACCTGGATTATATCCCTGAAACCTGGGTCTGGCGCTGAATCGCCCCGAGGAGAAACATGATCAAATCGGGATGATTTTCTTGAATTTAACCCTTGCAGATATTAATTCGTGATATAATGCAATTCGCTTGTATACAGAAGTTCTAAGCTAGATCACAGATTTTGGTTTGGAACCCTGGATCACAATAGCACAATTTTGTAGAAAGGAGTTCCAACCATGTCTGAAAAAGAACAAGGCGTCGTGAAATGGTTCAACGGTTCGAAGGGCTACGGCTTTATCGAGCGCGACGCGGGTGGAGATATCTTCGTCCACTTCAGTTCGATCCTGGGCGATGGCTACCGCAACCTGGAAGAAGGCCAGCGGGTAGAGTTCAACGTCGCACAAGGCCAGAAAGGCCCCCAGGCGCAGGACGTCCGTGCGATCTAGACCTTAGGTCAGGATAGTTCTCGGAAACAGGATGGCAACCCCATCCTGTTTTTTTATCACAAAGCCGGTCACTCGTCGCGCGTGTAATCGATGTGGGCAATGCCGGCGCGCAGCGCAAACAGCACCGCCTGGGTGCGGTTCGACAAATCCAGCTTCGCCAGGATGTTGGTCACATGGGTGCGCACCGTGCGTTCGCTCAGGAAGAACTTATCGGCGATCTCCTGGTTGGTCATGCCAAGCGCCATGTGCTGCAAGATTTCGATCTCCCGGTCGGTGAGGGTGTCCTCCCCTCCCGGCTCGCCCCGCTCGTTCTGGATGTCCATCATGAGCTTGCGGGCGATTTCGGGCCCCAGCGCCGGGCGGTTGGCGTAAGTGTCGCGGATCGCCTGGATCAAATTATCCGACGAGGTGTCTTTCATCAGGTATCCCATCGCGCCGGCCTTTATCGCCGAAAAAACCTGGTGGTTCTCGGAAAAACTGGTCAAGACCAGGATGCGCGCCTCCGGATAGGCTTTCTTGATCTCCAGCGTGGCCTGCACGCCATCCATTTTTGGCATGACCAGGTCGAGCAGGATCACGTCCGGCCTGAGCTCGCTCACCAGGCGCACCGCCGTCTGCCCGTCGCCGCACGCCCCCACCACCTTCATGCCCGGCTCAGCCGAGAGCAGCGCGTTCAACCCATCCCTGACAACCGTGTGGTCATCCACAATGAGAATGCTGATGACTCGATTCATAATGACGCCTCGATTTCTACACGAATACACGTGCCTTTCCCTGGCTCCGAGGTGATTTCAACCTGTCCGCCCAGCGCGGCAGCCCGCTCGACCATGTTTCCCAATCCCATCCCGCCGCTCGTCTTTGCGCTTCGGGGCTCAAAACCCACCCCGTCATCGGTTATTTCTAATATAACATGGTTATTGGCGGCCTGGAGCAAGACTGTGACGTGCGACGCTTCAGAATGTTTCAAGATGTTGTTCAATGCTTCTTCGGCGATGCGGTAAATCGCCATCTCGACTGCTTCGTCCAGGCTGAGCGAGCCTTCGATGACCAGTTGGGCGTTCATGCCGGTGCGTTTCTCGACCGAATCCAGGCGACGGCGCAGAGCGCCCGCCAGCCCTTCGTCCAGATAGTCCGACGGGCGGAGCTGGTACACCAGCAGGCGCATCTCCTTTAGCGCCTGGAGGGCGGTCTGGTTGATGCGCTCCAAATGGGTTTCAAGCGTCGACGAGTCGGCCGATCCGAGCACTTTCAGCCCCGCGCCCGAAAAAAGCACCTGGCTGTAGAGCAGCTGCGTGATCGAATCGTGCAGCTCGCGCGCCAGCCGCTGGCGCTCCTGAACCACCGCCGCGATCTCGGCTTGTTTCACCAGCCGCGAGCGCTCGATCAGACTGCCAATCTGGTCTGAGATCGTCATAAACAAGGTGATGTCCTCGATGGTGTAATCCAGAATCGAGCGGTCGAACAGGCTGAGCAGCCCCAACACCTGGCCTTTGGCGCGAATTGGGGCGCCAATGAACGCCCGGTGCCCGGCCTGGTAGAGCCGGGCAAACTCCGGCGGCAGGTTGACTTCGCTAAAGGTGTCGTTGATCACAATTGGGCTGGTCGAGCCGGCAAGGCGCGACCAGAAATTCTGTTTTGCCGGCAGTTCGTGCAGCGCCTCGGCCAGCTCGGGTCCGAGGTGCGTCTGCACCGCAAGAACAAAGGCATGCTGTTTTTCATCCAGAAAGTGGAGGGCGCCGGCCTGGCCGTTCATCGATTCGAGGGTGATCTCCATCACGCGTTTCAAGACGTCATTCAGCTCGAGCGGTTCGCTGGCGATGGCGTTAATATCGTAGAGCGTGGTGAGATGCTGGGTGCGGATGTCGATTTGCTTCTCAAGCGATTCCAGCATGACCGAACGGCGCAACGAAGCCGCCGCGATCTCGGCGATCGCGCTGCATAACCGCACGTCTTCCGCCGTGATCTGGCGCTTTCCATCAAAGCCAAACCCCAGCACGCCAAAGGTGTTTGCGCCGGAGCGCACCGGCACCAGCAAGGCCGACCGGGCGTGATTGAAAAGCCTGCCCAGGTCTTTGCGCTGTTCGCGGTCGAGCGCCTGCGAGAAATCCTGGATCACGGTTGGTTCCCCGCTGATGTACACGCCCCAAAGCAAATCCCACTGAGATGGGAAATCCAACCCCAGCGTGCGCTCGTCCAGGCTTGCGCGCACGATCAAGGCGGTTTCTAGCCGGTCCGGGGCGAGGAACACCCCGTCGCGTGCGCCTGAAAAATGCGCTATCTGATCGAGCACCGAGGAAAGCGGGTTTTCGTCTGCTTCAGCCTGCCCCAACGCAAGCGAGACAGATGACAGCACGTCCAGTTCGTCCGTACGGCGCAGGGTCTGCTCATTCTGCCAGGCGCGGTCAATCACCTGGGCCACCTGGTCGGCAAAATCGCCCAGCCTCTCAGAATCCTCGGCGCTAAAGGCGTGCGGATTCAAGGAGCCGAGCGAGATAAAACCGATCATCTCATCCGCCGCGAACAGGGGCGCGCCCAGCCAGGCTCGCACCGTTTCAACTTCAGGCCAGCCTTCAAAGCGCACATCCTTCTGGATGTCGCCGATCCGGAGCGGGCGGCGCGACTGGCACATCGCCTCGACAAGCGGGTTCTCCCGGTCGAACGCCCTTCCCACCGAGCGCTGGACCAGCACGTCCTTCTCGCTAAAGACAAACCGCTCGTTTTCCTCAACCAGGTAGAGGCTGGCCTGGTCATACTCGATGACCGTGTGCAGGTTCACCAGGATCGCCTGCAGGGTTTGCTTGAGGTCGCCCGCCGCGGCGAGGGCCGACATGACATCCCGCATCGCTTCGGCTTCGCGGCGGCGCCGCCGCTCGGACAGTTTTAGCTGCGCCTGGTGTATGGCGACCGCGAGCAGGTTGGCGATCTCCAAAACCACCTGCACCTGCTCAGCCTGGAACTGGGTTGGGGAAGCAGCATACAGGCTCATTCCGCCTTCGAGCTGACCGTCCCAGCGCAGCGGGGCGCTCAGGCTGGCGCGCACACCCGCAGCCAACAGGCGGCGCTGCAACGCGGCCGGCGTCTGTAAGGCAGCCAGGTCGGGGACGATATGCGGCATGCCCTGAGCAAGCAAATCAAGGTCTTCACCAAGTTCCGAGAGCTTGCTGTTCGAGAAGAGCGGTTCAAGCTCTGCGGGCTCGATGATGCCGCCGTCCACGGCCAGCAGCGCCGCGCCATCCGCATCCTCTCGCTTCAAGTAAACCAGGCTGGCCAGGTAATCGGGCAGCAGGTTCGAGATGTGGCGCAGCGCTACCTCGGCGGCCTCGCCCTCCTCGCTTGACGAGAGAATGGCGTGTTCGATTTCGTGCAGGATCTGCAGCCTCCAGAAACCCTGATGCAGTTCTGCCTCGGTGGCGGGGGGCGACCCGGTTTCGAGCCAGATCATCTGAACAGCGGGGCGCTCTTCGTAGAGCGTGCGGCTGAGAAACAAATCGATCCAGACACAGCCGCCTCCGGCAGCCTGCAAGCACAGATTGCCTTCCTGCACCACCTGGGTTTCGCCCCGGTCGAGCTTGTGCGCCAGGCGCTTGATCCTGCGTGCGTCGGAAGGCGAAAAAGCCAGCAGCAGCCGGTCGATGGAAGCGCCCGTAAGGGTTTCCTGACCCGCTCCCAGCAAATCGCTTGCGCGCGGCGAGGAAAAAACGACGCGTTCGCCTTCCAGGATGATCAGGGCATGTTCGGTCGAGCTCATATTGGATAATTGTAATGCAGTTTTCTCACCTGCGCAGCCAGGTGTGAGCAGACCCAACCCCGGCCTCAGCGCGTGTGCTTGAAATACTTCTCAACCAGCGGCTCGAGGTCCTTGTCCGAATGGCGCCGCATGACCTCCAGAAACCCCGCCCCGTCCGCCTGGCGGTACGCATAGCGCTGGACATATTCCCGCAGCCCGGCAAAAAACCCTTCGTCGCCCATCCATTGGCGCAGTTCTTCCAGGAAAAGCGCCCCGCTCAGGTAAACCGGATCGCGGTAAAGGCGCCACTGCTGCGGCGCGACGGGTGGGTCGTAGATCTGGATGTCGATCGGAGGGGAAGGTTCGTAGTAATTGACCCGCCAGGCCCACCACCATTCGAGCGCCTCGGGGTGGAGGTTTTCATAGTAGAGCCGCTCGCTGTATGTGGCGAGGGCCTCGTCCAGCCACGGCTCGCGCGCCTGGTCGCTCCCTACCAGACCCAGCCACCACATGTGCGAGGTCTCGTGCGCGCCCAGGGCGGTCAGAAAATCCTCCGGCGTGTCCTTGTGCCAGTTGTAGAAGTCGGTGCTGAGGAAGAAAAGGCCATCGTACTCCATCCCGTCGAGGAAATCGGCCTGCACCGCGGCCAGAGATTGGCGCGGATACGGGGCAAACAGATCCGAAAAAAGGGTGAGCGATTCGACCAGCGTGCGGAGCAGGCTCTCGC
>JADYYC010000087.1 GCA_020853835.1 Anaerolineales bacterium | reverse complement strand
GCAGCACCTGGTCGCGGCGCATGAAGCGAGACTTGCAGGAATTCATCAGCCCATAGGTGCTCGGGTTCTGCTGGCGCACGGCGTTCAACACTTGATCCCACGCGCCGGCCAGGTTCCGCGTGGATTGCACGTCCTCCTGGCTCACCTCGACCGCCCCCGCTGGCGGCCCCGCGGGCGGGGCAGCTGCGCCGGCGCTGGTTTCGACCGCCGGCGGCGGTTGGGGTGCCGCGACCCTGGTTGGTGGGGGGTTGCCCTGCGGCTTTGCTGGCGCCGCCTGGGGCTGCCTGGAGACCGTGGTTTCCCCTTGCGGTTCGAGCGCTTCGATGCAGGCCATCTCGAGCGGCAGGGCTGGCTGCCAGGCGTTGCGCCCCTCCACGGCCGCGCTGTTGAACAGGCGGATCAACCGCAGCGCCTCTGCCGCCGTGAACGCCTCCGCCTGGCGCTCCATCTGCTGGCGCACTTCGGGCGTGGTCTCGATCTGAGCCGGGCTGCCCGTGCACAAGATCAGCAGATCGCGCAGGTATTCCACGATCTGGCGTGCAAACTGGCGCGGGTCGCTGCCGCTGTCCAATGCTGCGTGAACGATGTCCAGCAGGCGGGCGGGCTCCTTTGCGATCAATGCATCCACAAGCGCCAGTACTGCCTGGCTGGCAGCCGTGCCGAGCACTTCCTGCGCCTGGGAGAGCGTAATCGTTTGCCCGCCGGAGGCAAGCTGGTCGAGCAGCGAGATGGCATCCCGCATGGCGCCCGTGGATTGGCGGGCGATCAACGACAGCGCCTCATCCTCGGCCTGGATGCCCTCGCTTTGCGCCACTTGCTGCAAATGTGCGACGATTTCGGCGACCGGGATGCGCCTGAATTCATGACGCTGGCAGCGCGAGAGCACCGTCGCCGGGACGCGGTGCGCCTCGGTGGTGGCAAGCACAAAAATGGCGTGCGAAGGCGGCTCCTCCAGGGTCTTCAACAGGGCGTTAAAGGCGGCGGTCGAGAGCATGTGCACTTCGTCGACGATGTACACTTTGTAGCGAGCCTGGTTCGGGGAGAAGTTGATCTTGTCGCGCAGGTCGCGCACGTCCTCGACGCTGGTGTTCGAAGCCGCGTCGATCTCGATCAAATCCAGAAAGCGCCCCTGGTTGACCGCCTGGCAGTGTTCGCACACGCCGCACGGGCGGGAGGCCAGGTCCTCATCCAGGCAGTTGACCGCCTTTGCCAGCAGCCGGGCGGTGGTGGTCTTGCCCGTCCCGCGCGGCCCCGAAAACAGGTACGCGTGTGCGACACGGTCAGCCGCGAGCGCGTTGCGCAGGGTTTGCACCACGTGCTGCTGGCCGACTACCGCATCCCAGGTCTGGGGGCGCCATTTCCGGTAGAGGGCTTGAGACATATCCAGAGTCTATCAAAGAGAAATGCTGTGGTCAACCTCCGCCGCTGTCCCGGATGCGCTGGATCTCCTTCTCTGGATCCAGGGGGAGCATCTGGAACCGGGCGGATGGCGTTTGTAAATTATAGTCGAAGATGCGCCGGTTGAGGCGGGCAAACCGGGCGCGGAATTCGGCCAGGCTGCGCTGCCATGCGGCTTCTATCGTTTCGAGAGCGTTCTCGCCCTGCAGCGCCCTGACTCGCAGTTCCCAGGCGGTTTGCAGCCGCTGACAGGCCTGCTCGCATTCGATTTCGATCTCGCGCCGCTGTTCCAGCCAGGGGAGTGTGAAGCCGCTTTGGCGCAACAGGTGGTATGCCAGCCGCCATTCGGGGTCGGTGTGCGGGTTCTCGTCCAGGTGGAGCGGCTTTCCCCGGCCCGGCAGGTCGGTGAACTTTCCCTCCTCGATCGCCCGGCGGATGAGCTCCTCGATATCCGGCACCCGTTCCCCCACGCTCAGGGTATCAGGTAGGTGGCGCGCTCGTTGCCTTGTGGATCGCGCAGGATCACCGTCTTGCCCGAAGCCCAGACTGGCAGATCGAGCCCCCAGAACAGGTCGACCACGCTGTTGTTGCCGGCTTTGGTGTACACGTTGATTGCCCCGCCTTTATAGAGGATCAACTGCGGAAACTGCGGGAATGCAAAGATGTTCCCCTGCCCATCCTCGAGCCGCCAGCCGACCAGCGAGAGCTCTCCCTCGCCGCGCTGCTTGAGCAGCACCCGCTCTGTTTCCAGGTCGCCTGCGCCGATGACGCTGTCGATGATCACGCTGGCCGAAGCGTGCAGCGGAATGCGTAACACTTCGCCTTCGCCGAGCGGCTGGGAGCGTGAGAAGCCGTTTACGGAGATGAGCTCCTCGACTGGGACGTTGTATTTTGCCGCCAGGCTCTCGAACGTGTCTCCCGCCGCCACCTGGTAGACCAGGTAGTCTGCGGTGGGGGTGGGCTGCGGCTCGGTGTCGCCCGGTTCGGTCTGCGTTGGGGTTGGCGTGGGGGCCGCCGCAATGCTCCTGAGCGCTTCGGGCAGCAGGCGCCGGGGCATCGGTCCCGAGAACTGATCCCACAGGAAGAGCATGGTCAGCACCGTGCAGGCTGATACGATCACATTCAGAGATAGGTAGAAGAGCAATCGTTTCCAGGGTTTCATGGCATCTTTCTGATCTTTTTACATGCAGAGCCTTTTATTGAGTGCGGTTCACCTTGATAAAAAATGATAGCACAGAAAATCATTTGACGGGTGCCGATTTTGCGCATACAATCCGGACATGCCCTACCTGATCGATGGACACAATCTGATCCCCAAAGTGGCGGGTCTCAGCCTGCAGGCCATGGATGATGAACAGCAATTGATCGTCATGTTGCAAGAATTTTGCCGCTTGCAGCACAAACAAGCCGAGGTGTTCTTCGACAACGCGCCCCCCGGCGGGGTGCTGGCGCGCAACCTGGGGCTGGTCATCGCGCGCTTTGTGCGCCAGGGTTCGAGCGCCGACCAGGCAATCGCCAGGCGCCTCAAGCAATTGGGGCGCGGCGCGCGCAACTGGACTGTGGTGACGTCGGACCATGCCGTGCAGGCAGAGGCGCGGTCTGCCCAGGCGCGGGTCGTGCCCTCCGAGGAATTCGCCCGTCTGATGCGAGAGGCGCTGGACGAAAACCAGCGCGATCCTGGCGTGCAGACCGAAGCGGGGCTGAGCGACGAAGAGCTACAGGATTGGCTCAAACTCTTCGGAGAATAAACCTGCGCTGATTAATCGGATATATCCTATCCATTATTCTAATTCACTTTTAATTGTATTCAGGTCAAAATAGTGTATATTCAAGGCGTCGACACCTGCCCTCCCTTTTATTGGTATTCTCGGGTGTCGCGTCACCGGACGTAGCGCTCAGCACGTCCCCCCCGTGTTGTGCATCCGGTGGCCCTCCTAATGATTGCCGGGCGTCCCCCCACGCCCGGCGATCGCTTTTGGGGGTAAAATGACGCTTATGAAAAATCTCAAGCGCTTCCCGACAGTTTTAATGTTCGCCTTGGTCGCGGCTTTGCTCCTCTCTGGTTCCGCGGCTGCCCAACAGCCGGAGGATGAACTGGAGCAGCGCGCCCGCCAGTTCGTCGAGCTGCTGGCGCAGGGGCGCTTTGAAGACGCCGCCGCGAGCTACGATGCCACCATGCTGCGCGTGCTCCCCCCGGCAAAGCTGAGCGCCGTTTGGGAGGACGTCTTGCAGCAGTACGGCGCATTCCAGCAGATCGTCGAGGCGCATTCCGCGCCGGCCAACGCGTACACGGCGGTCAATGTGCATGTTCAATTCGAAAAAGCGCTGCTGAACTTCCGCGTGGTCTTCGACAAAGACCAGCGCGTCGCCGGCCTGTTTTATACTCCGCTCGAACCGGTGGGGAAGGTGTCCGCGGGTTTTCTCGCCTCCCTCGCGTTTTCGGCGTTTTTTGTCGTCGTGTATCCGCTGGCGCTGGCGTTCTGGATCTGGCGTCGTTATAGGGTCTCGTGGCGATTCTTTGCTTACGGCCTGGGCGTCTTCATTATTTTTCAGTTGCTGATGCGCATCCCCATGGTGCAACTCATTCAGGCGCTGTTTGGGGCGCAGATCCGTTCGTCCACCTGGCTGACGGGGGCCTGGATGGCGCTGCTGGCGTTCACGGCTGGCTTGTTCGAAGAGTGCGGGCGCTATGTCGGCTATCGCTGGATCATGCCAAAAGACCCCAAAACCTGGAAGGTCGGTATGATGTATGGGGCGGGGCACGGTGGGATCGAGTCGATCGTGCTGGTCGGGTTGACCCAGATTACGCTCCTGGCGACCCTGACTCTCTATCCGGTTATCGCAGATTTTCTGCCCGAAACCTTGCGGGGGCTGCTGGCGACGCAGGTCGCCGCGATGGTCGGCAGTCCAGCCTGGCTCCCGCTGCTTGCCGCCTGGGAGCGCCTCTGGACGGTGTTGTTCCACATGACGATGTCGCTGGTGGTGCTGCAGGTTTTCCGGCGCGGGCGGCTCTCCTGGTTGTGGCTGGCCATTGGACTGCACACCCTGTTGAATCTGGTCGTGGTGGCGCTGCCCAGTTTGGCCCCGCTTCCGCGCCAGTCTCAGCAGCTCCTGTCGGAAGCGTTGGCCGGCCTGGTCGGGCTGCTTTCAGTCTATGGGATATGGTGGTTCAAGCGGGAGGAAGACCGGGCCGCCCTGGCTGGTTTGAGCGCGCCCTCCGCGCCGCCCGAATGATTGCGCCCAGGCGCGGCTTTGTCGGCGGTTCACTGCGCAGCCGTGCGTTTCAGCACCAGCAGCGTCAGATCGTCGTATGGATCGGTCTCGCCCGCGAAATCGAGCAACTCCTGGTCGATCGATTCTACAATGGTCAGGGCGTCGGGGCCTTCCTGCGCCTCGCTGCACCGGGTGACCTGGCGGAGCAGTTCTTCCAGGCGCTCGTCGCCGAACATCTCGTTATCTGACGAGAATGTTTCGGTCACGCCGTCGGTGTACATCACAAGCAGCTCGCCTGGATCAAGCCGCCAGTGCGTTTCCTGGATGGGCGTGCCGGTCTCGACGCCGAGCGCCATGCCGCCCCGCGTGGCGCGCTCGATGCGGCAGAGGCGGTGCAAAAAATAGGGTGGATTGTGCCCCGCGTTTGCCAGGCAGATCTCGCCGGTGGGGAGATCGAGCACGGCGTAGACCAGCGTGACAAACATCCCGCCGGCCGCGTCCGGCACGAGCAGGTCGTTGACGCGCTCTAACACCGCCGCAGGCGAATCTAAGATCTGCACGGTGGCGCGCACCAGTGTCCGCACCAGGGTCATAAAAAGGGCTGCCGGCATGCCTTTGTCCGCCACGTCGGCGATGACCAATCCCAGTTTTTCGCCCGGAAGCTCGAAGAAATCGTAGAAATCGCCGCCCACCTGGCGGGCCGGCCTCCAATAGGCCTGCAAATCCCATCCGGGCATTTCCGGTTTCTGCTGGGGCAGGAAGGCAGCCTGGATCTCCCGGGCGAGCTGCATCTCGCGCTCCAAGCGCCCCCGCTCCACGATCTCTTGCTGGAGCAGGTCGTTCTGGATCGCCAGCGCGGCCTGCTGCGAGATGCCGGTGATAATCTCCAGGCGCTTGGGCCGCAGGCGCCGGTTGGCATTTGCGCTTGTGTAACCCTCTCCAGGTACAGTGTCTGGCTCTTCAACCAGGAAGACCCCCAACACCTTGCTCCTCACCGCCAGCGGGAAAGCCAGTAACAGGCAGTCTGCCTCGTTCAGCAAAACGTCCCGCGCGCTCGGGTCTTGTACGTCGAGCTCCATCCAATCATCCAGCAAATCCCGTTCATCTTCGATCAACGGAGCCGGCAGGGCCACCAGGTTGTTCGTCGCCAGGGCGGATTCTAGCAGCGGAAATTCGCCTGGGCTAAAGGTGCGCGCTTCTGCCTCGCGCGGCACCCCGTACGATTGCGCCAGCAGGAAATGTTGGTGATCCTCATGCCAGAGAAAGATCATTGCCCGTTTGACCCCCACCAGGATCGGGGTGATGCGCACGATCGAACCCAGGGCTTCGTCCAACTCATTTGAGCTGACAACCGCCTGGGCGGCCTGTAACAGCGCCACCGAGACGTAGGCTTCTTCTTTTTGAGCCTTCAACAGCCGGATGTTGTCGGCGGCGATGGCGGTTTGGTGGGCAATTCCCTGCAGGATCGCCAGGCGTTCGTCAAAAAAAGTATCGAAAGATTTGCCCAGGCCCGGCGCAGGCGAAGACGCGCTGTATTCCACCACAAAAGCTCCCAGCACCTCGCCGCGCGCCGCCAGGGGCACCAGCACGGGCAAGCCGGCGTCGAGCGATCTGCCTGTCTCATCGCTCTCGTTCAGGATGCCTGTAAGGCGCCAGTCTGCCTCGTTATCCAGGACGATGGGATGGCGCTCTGCCAGCAGGCGGTCGAAGGCGGGTACGTCGCCGGCAGTAAAGCGCCCCCGCTCGAACTCGTCCTGCTGCTCGGCGTCCAGGCCGGTCGCGGCAGCCGGGATGAACGCCCCGTCGTCGTCCAACATGTAAAGCAGGCAGGATTTCACCCCCGTCAGCGTCGGTGTGATGCGTACGACCGTATCCAGCAGTTCGGGCAGGTCGGCGGCAGACTGGGCGGCAGTGGCGACCTGCAGCAGCACCGTCGCGACCCAGGCCTGTTCGTGAGCGTCTTCGTAAAGACGGGCGTTTTCGATGGCGACCGCGGCATAGCTCGCAAACGCAGCGGTCATCGCCCGCGCTTCGCTGCCATAGCGCCTGGGGCTGTGATCCACCAGGCACAGCACCCCCAACAGGTGTGTGCCGCTGCGCAGCGGCGCGGCGATGGCGGAATAATCGGCCGGGAAGCGCAGGATGCCCCCCAGCGGTTCGATGGGCGAGAGCGGTGTGCGAACGACCGGCGCGTCGGAAGAAAGCGCCTCGTGCAGCCAGGCGGATACGTTGGGCCGGGGTTCTGGAACCGGCTCGTCCAGATTGAACTCGAACACCTCGTCGGGTCGCAGCCCCAGCTCGAGGTCGAGGCTGAACTTGGAGCTGCTGCGCATGCTTGCCAGGTACAGGTCGGGCGCGTTGCCAGAGATCTCCGGTTGGGTGGTGTCGTCCACCAGCCATATCGCCGCCGCGTCGAGCGGCAGCGTGTTCTCGAGCTCGGCCAGCACGGACGCCAGCACATGGTTCAGGTCGACCTCCGCAGCGAGGATGCCTGCCACCTCGCGCAGGCTGTCAGCCACGCCGCGCCGCCACACCTCGGAACGGTAAAGCGAGGCGTTCCTTAAGGCAATCGCGATCTGGTCCGCCAGGGCTTCGATCAGGAAGCGGTCCTCTTCGCCAAAGGCGTTCAGCCGGTCGCTCTGCACGTCGAGCACCCCCAGCACCTGCCCGCCAAAAATCAAACCCACCGTCAGTTCGGAAAGCGTGTCTTGCGGCGGCAGGCTGCTTGGCCGGTAGAGCGGTTCTTGCCGCACGTCGTTGACAAGCGCCGTCTTGCCGCTGCGCGCTACCCAGGGGATCAACCCGTGCGGGTCGTCCAGGTCGTATGCGTATTCTTCCTTGGTGATCGCCCGGCTGCGTAGCCCGCTGCCAGCTTCGAAAAGCACTTTTTGCCGCCCTGGGTGCACAGTGAAAATATGGACGTATGGATGTCCGATCCGCTCTTGGATGAGCCGCACTACTTCATGCAGCAGCTCGTCCTGATCCAGGATCGAGGTGATGGCGCTGCTTACCTCATAGATCATCTGAAGCTGGTCTGCCCGGCGGCTCAGGTCCTGGTAGAGCTGCGCGTCTTCGATGGCGATGGCGATGTTGCCAGCCAGGGCGCGCAGCACCAACCGGTCCATCTCATCGAAGTCGTCCGGCTGGTTGCTCTGCACGTCCAGCACGCCGAGCAGGCGCTCCTGGGCGATCAGGGGCAGCGCAAATTCCGAACGGGTCTCGGGCAGCAGGTCGAATTCCTCGTAGTGCGGCTCTCGGCAGACATCACCCGCAAGCAGTTCTTGCCCGCTTTGGGCGACGTACCCGATAATGCCCTGGCCCAGTTCGACCGAGAAAAAGACCGGTGATGCCGGTTCCCCCGACTTGTTAATGGGGCCGGCGCTGGCGCGAAAATTTAGCCGCTGTTGGCCCGGCTCGAGCGTGAAGATGGCAGCATAGTAGTAGTCGAACGTCTGCAAGATCAGCTCGGTGACCTGGCTGGCGAGACGATCCAGGTCGCGCAGGTTGGCGATCTGGCGCGTCACCTGGTGCACCAGCGCGAGCTGTTCTCTCCGCCACCGCTCGCTGGTCAGGCGCAAATTCGATTGCAACATCAGGGCGGATTGCTGCGCCAGGGCTCCCAGGAGCTCGATCTCGTTGAGTGAAAACGGAGCGCTGTCGGCGCGCTCGATTTGCAGGGCGCCCAGTTGGCTGGTTGAATGGGCGGAGCGGTCGCGCACCGAAAGCGGAACGGCCAGCCGGACGGCTTGATCTGTTTCGCCGCGCACCTCCTGGCTGTCAAAGCAGGCTTGCATCAGCGGGGTGGGCGCGGCCCGGATGGCGCCGGAGGCGTTCAACGCCGGGTGATCGATCTCTTTGCCGATGTGGCTGCGCAGCGCATCTGGAGACAGCCACAGGGTGGCCTCGCCGTCCAGCAGGTGGGCGGCGGTCTCGCTTATGCGCCGGCACTGCCGGGCAAGCATGCCCGCCGGCGAGAGCCCCGTGGCGGAGGCCTCCTGTGCAATGGAGAGCAGGTCCTCGCCCAGCTCGAGGATGTGCTGCACAGAAGAAGCGTAAGACTGCCAATCCGCCGGATGCTCGGCTGTCACTTCATTTCTCCTTGAGCTTGACCATGCGCAGCATGTTGCAGGGCTTATCAGTCCCCGCTTGCGGGGTGGATATGAATTCCACTTCGTCCATCAGTTTGCGAATAAAGTGCAGGCCCAGCCCGCCAACCTGCCGGTGTTTCAATTTCGCATCCAGGTTCGGGCTCGGGATCGCAGCCAGGTTAAAGGGCTTGCCGCAGTCGTAAAGCGTGATCGCCAGCCCTGCTTCGGAAATCTCGCAGCAGCACTCGATCTTTTCGAGCGACTCGCCCCCAAAGGCGTGTTCGATAATGTTCGTAAACGCCTCATCGACGGCAAGCTGGGCGGCGTAGACAGCCGCCTCGTCCAGCCCCGCGTTTCGAGCGGCGTCGCCCACAAACTCACGCACGAACTCAAGATTGTCGAATTGGGCGGTGTAGACGCGCCTCTGGTTCAGGCTGCTCTTCTGGCGGCGGCTTTGGGGATTGGTGGAGCCGGACAGGTCTCCTGACAGCGGGTCAGGCATTGGCGGGGTGTGCATCGCTGATGAGAGAAATCGAAGCTGGAGGCCAGTAGATCCTCCAGCCAGGGATTCCTGCCCAGGGGTGGACGCGGTTACATCGCCCCGACAGCATCGAGCGCGTTATCGTAGAAACGAAAGAGCGGGATAAAGCCGGCCAGCTCGAACGCGTCGTGGATGCGTTTTGGCACGGCTGCCAGGACGATTTCACCCCGATTGTACCGCTTGCAGGTTTTCTGGGTGCTGATCAGCACGCGCAAGCCCGCGCTGGACATGAAATCGACGCCCGAAAGATCCAGGACGATCTTGAAACGGCCAGCCTTGGTGATGTCATCCAGGGATTTGGCTAGCTGCGGCGCTGTGGCGCTGTCGACCCTGCCTTCTGGTTTCACCAGATCGCAGTGCTTATACCGGGTATAACTGATGTCCATTTTCCTGCCTCCACAGGGGTACAAAAAGGCGCAATCTATCTCGGAACTTTCACCAAATACAGTTTAATTTTAATCAAGCCTGAAAAATATAAAATGAGAATTTGATTAAGTATTTCGTCTCACCAAAAGGAATGGGCCAAAATAGAGCGCATTAACCAGCGTCAGTTCGGGATAGCAGGGACCGTCATTGCAAAGCCCGCTTTTTGACCTGAAGCAATCTCCTCGCTGGCTCATCCTGAAGACTGCTTCGGGCATAAACCGCCCTCGCAGGGCCAGGCTCACCAGCCCTGCATGGCGATCTCGCCGGGCGGTTGAATCCAGGAAGGCTTCCATAGACCCAATGGCTCAGTCGCCCAACTTGAAGGCGTACAGGGCGCTGTCCTGGAGGAAAAAGCGGAGCTGGATCGTGCCTTGAGGCAGGGTGGCGTTGCCGTTCCAGGTGATGGGTTCATCGTAACTGTTGGCGGTGAGCGGCGCGCAATCGGCGGCTTCGTAGCCGGGAATGAGCGCGCCGTCTTGCAGGACCTCCACCTGCACCGTTCCCTTGCTCCCATCGTAGTTGAGGCGCAGGGTCTCGCCGTTTGATTCGAACGGCTTCGTCAAGATTTCACCGTTGCCGCTTAGGGAGGCCAGGCGATGGTAGCCGGCCTTGGCGAGCCCGATGGCGCAGTTGGTGTTGGCCAGGCTGGCGCCGTGCTCGCGGTTGCAGCCCGAGTAATAGAGCCACAATTCGTCGCCCATGCGCACCGGCTTGGAGGAGGTGTAAACCTGCCCGCTGTCCCACGCGCCCGGCGGGCCGGTATCCAGAATGGCTGGGCGATTGCCCTCCTCGCGCTGCCAACCTGTCCCGTCGTGACTGGTCGCAAGTTGGACGACCACTTTCCCGTACTGGCGGGACTGGTCGGTGGCTTTCATGACCCACAACAGGCCGAGGTACTGCTCGCCAGCCGGGAAAATGGGCATCCCGTAGAAGTTGACGTACAGGCCAGGGTAAAGCAGCTCATCGATGATGTCCGGGACAAACAGTTCGGGTTGTTCCTGCCAGTGTACGAAGTCGTCCGAATCGATGAGCCGGATCGTGCGGCGGTCGACGCCGAAGATCGAAACGGTGTGCTTGGACGAGCCGCGGTAACGCCCGCTGATCTCGTCCCAGTAGAAATGGGCCACGTCGCTGCCGGCGGTGTAGAGCGGGTTCTGCGGGTAGGGGGTGGTCGCCAATCCATCCGGCGAGGTGTAGCCATAGAAATCGCCGTTCTGATAGACCATGAGCTGGAACATCTTGCCCGGTTCGTGCGGGGTGTGTAATACGGATGGCAGGTTGGCGTTCCGCCCGCTGAAGATGGCGTTCGTCGCCCCCGAGATGGCGGGTTTGCTCCAGTTGACCCCGTCCGGGCTTTCGGCATAGAGCACCTGCGTCAGGCCCTGGTCGGGGTTGAACGAGGAATACCACATGCGAAACCCCGGCAGCACCGTCCCAAAGAGCTGGATGATGTGCCCCTCCCAGCTTCTATCGGGGCGGATGACCGGGTTGCCGGAATATTTCTTAAAGGGATGGTAAAGCCTTTCGAGGTTGTGAGATTGGATGTGCTCGTCATCGACCATGAGGAACCAGCCGTCCGCAAGCGAGCCGAGCAGGGGCATGTAGTTGTTAGAGACAGTCGGGAGGAACACCTGGAATTCCGCGAGGCCCGCCTGCTGCGAGAAACCCCGCCCCGCCGGAAAGACGGCCTGAAAGATCAGGGCCAGCAGGCCAGCGGCGAAGAGCAGGCGGACGGGACGGTGCGGCACGATCTCCCCCAAAAAGACCTCACAGGTTTTTCTGACCTGTGAGGTCTGCGGTGATCAGGCGCCGTATTTACCCAGGCGTTCGGCGTGCGCCAGGGCCAGCGGCAGCAGGTCAACGTGGCGGATGTGCCCCAGCGTCCCCGTCAGGCAGGCGCTCTCGCCGAACTTGCCGGGCTTGCCAAAGCGCGCGTTCTCAGAGGCGAGCAGCACCGGCACGGTGTGCCAGGAGTGGCGTTTCATCTTGGCGGGGGTGGAGTGGTCGCCGGTGATGATGAGCACGTCCGGCTTGAGTCCGAGCAGGGTTGGCAGGGCCTCGTCGACGGTCTCGATCACGTGCGCGCGCTCGGCGAACTTTCCGTCCTCGCCATAGCTGTCGGTCTTCTTGATGTGGACAAAGAAGAAATCGTATTCGTCCCAGTGCTGCCGGACGACCTCGAATTCCTCCGCCGGGGTCTCGGCGGAGTGCTCGATGACGTCCATGCCGACCAGGCGCGCCACGCCCTTGTACATGGGGTAGACGGCCACGGCGGCGGAGCGCATTTTATAAACCTCGGGGAAGCGCGGCACGCCGGGGTCTTTGGAGATGCCGCGCAACAGACAGGAATTGGCCGGCGGGTGGGCGGCGAGCAGTTTGTTCGCCTCAGCCCACCACTGGCGCAGGATCGCGGCGGTCTTCTCGGAACCGGCGTCCTCGGCCTGGATGGCCAACGGGGGCACGCCGGTGAGCTGCGGGTCGTTATCAGGGATGTTCGCCTCCAGCCCAGGGCCGCGCAGCACGAGTACAAAGCGGTATTCCTTGACCGGCTCGACGTAGACCTGCACCCCAGGGATCTGGATCTGGCGCAGGATCTCGACCCGTTTGGCGCACTCTTCCGTGGGAATGCGGCCCGCGCGGCGGTCGGTGATGTTGCCGTCGCCGTCGAGAGTGCAGAAGTTGGCCCGGATGGCGACGTCCTCCGGCTGGAGGTGGAAGCCTATCCCAAGCGCTTCGAGCACGCCGCGTCCGATCAGGGTTTCGAGCGGGTCATAGCCGAAGAGGGCCATGTGACCCGGCCCGCTGCCGGGGCTGAAGGCCGGGGCGACCACATCGCTCAGCCCCAGGGCGGCGCGGGCGGTGAGGGCGTCCATGTTGGGGGTTCTTGCGGTTTCCAGCTCGGTCAAACCACCCGGTTCGAGCGGCAAGCCGCCCAGCCCGTCCATGACGAGCAGGACGATTTTAGTGCCGTTATTGACGGCCATTTCGTTGATAAGTTTTAATTTGTTGACCATTTGTTCCTCTTTAGGTAAACCGGTATCGAAGATATCGAGATGAAGGTGAAAATACCGGTTCAATTTTACCTGAGATTTATTTGCCTGGATGACAAAGAGGCGGTCAAAACAAAAAGAGTTCTTCAACGCGAATGTGTAAGAATTGTGCCCCCAGAAAATTATATATAATGTATAATGCCTCCGTCCCTGTGCAGATAAAACTCATCTCTTCTCCGGAAGGTCAGGAAATCCATGGTGGATGAGATCGTCCCAATCACGGAAGGGGAATGGATCGTCAAGCGGTCGCTCAAAGACAGCGTGTTCAACCTGCTGCACGAGCGCATCGTGGCGGGGGAGTATTTACCGGGCGAGTGGCTGCGACAGGAGGATCTCGCCCTCCAGCTCAAGGTGAGCCAGACGCCCGTGCGCGAGGCCCTCGACCTGCTGGTCTCAGTCGGGCTCGCCGTGCGGGTGCCCTACCGCGGGGTGCGCGTTCCCGAATGGAGCGCTGAGGAGATGGTGGACGCCTACGTCTTGCGCTTGATTCTGGAGAGCGCCGCGGCTCGCATGGCCTCATGCAATATGACCGTCGAGCAGCTTGAGACGTTGGAAAAGATCGTCGAACAGACGCGCGGCCTGATCACGCTGGATGCGATGTCGCTTCAGCGCCAGCTCAACAAACGCTTTCATCTGCTGATCGCCGAAGCCAGCGCAAACAGCCAGCTTTTCAAGCTGTACCAGATGGTATCGAACCAGTTCCCCGACTGGCGGCTGTACGAGTACATGTTCCGCCACCCCGAACTGTTAGAAGAAAACCTGAGGCGCGAATATGGTGAGCACCGGGCGATCTACGAAGCGCTTGCAGCGGGCGAACCGGACGAAGCCGCGGCTCAGGTGCTCCTGCACATCCGCAATTTGAGCCGGGAGCTGGTGGAATACCTGGGCGTCCCGCAGAGCTTGATCCAGGAGAAGGAACAACAGGTGGAGCAGATGCTTTCCACTTGATGGAAGTGCCAGCGCCGGTTTGAACCCGGCGCGGCCAGAAAAAACATACTCATGAGGAGCGTTGATATGTCCGAGCAGTTGTACCAGGCTATGGCGCAGAGCATTATTGACGGCGATGCGGACGAAGCTGAGAGGTTGGCTAAAGAGGCGATCCAGGCCGGGATCGACCCGCTGGAGGCAATCAATCAGGGTTTTGTGGTCGGGGTAAACCAGGTTGGAGATGCGTTTAGCTGCGGCGACGCCTTTTTACCCGAGCTGGTGATGGCCGGCGAGGCGATGAAGACCGCCGTTAACACGCTGGAGCCCGAAATGGCGCGCCGCGGCACCTCGCGCCAGATGTTGGGCAAGGTGGTGCTGGGGACCATCCATGGCGACATCCACGACATCGGCAAGACGCTGGTGGGCACGATGCTCGCCGCGTCTGGTTTCCAGGTGTTCGACCTGGGGGTAGACGTGCCCGTAACCGCGCTGGTCGAGAAGGCGCTCGAGGTGGGCGCGGACATCATCGGGGTGAGCTCGCTGCTCACGACCACCATGGTGCGCCAGCGGGATGTGGTCGAGGCGCTGGATGACATGGGTTTGCGTCCCAGAGTAAAAGTGATGGTGGGCGGCGCGCCGGTCACCCGCGAATGGGTCGCGGAGATCGGCGCGGATGGCTATAGCGAGGACGCGATCGGGGCCGTAAAGGTTGCGCGCGCCCTGGTAGAAAAGTAGGCGGTGCAAGATGTTACGAGAAATCAACCCAATTAGCGACCCAAAGCTGAGCCTCAACATCCTGACCAAAGAAGACGTCGCGCGCATTCATACCGCCACGCTCGACGTGATCGAAAAGGTCGGGGTGCGCTTTCCCTCCGCGCGTGCGCTGGATATCTGGGAGTCGTTTGGCGCCCAGGTGAATCGCGACACCATGATCGTTAAAGCGCCTAGCGCGCTCATCGAACAGGCTTTGAAGAGCTGCCCGCCCGAATACGTGCTGGCAGCGCGCGCGCCGCAACAAGACCTCCCGCTGGACGGCCGCCATGTTTACCTGGGCACGGATGGCTGCGGCGTGGAGGTGATCGACATGCAGAGCGGCGAGCGGCGGCGCTCCCGCCTGCAGGACGTGGCCGAGATCGCCCGTATCGCGGATTATCTCGAAGAAGTCGCCTTCCACTGGGTGGCGCTTTCGGCCCAGGACAAGCCGCCCGAGACGCGCGGCTTGCACGAGCTTAAGGCGATCTGGGAAAACTCGACCAAGCACGCCCAGACCGAGAGCATCTACTCTGTCCATGAGGCGCGGGCGGCGGTTGAAATGGCGGCCGCCATCGTTGGCGGGCGCGAGGAGCTGCGCCGCCGGCCCGTGCTTTCGATCATGCAGTGCACCGCGCCGCCGCTGGGTCACGATGGCGGTAGCCTGGAGGCGGCTCTGATCGGCGCGGAAGCCGGGCTGCCGGTGGGCTTCATGACTATGGCGGCCTGCCTGACCACCGGCCCGGCGACGATGGCCGGTACCCTCGTGGTGGGCAATGCCGAGGTGATCG
>JADYYC010000086.1 GCA_020853835.1 Anaerolineales bacterium | reverse complement strand
CACGCAGGCGCCGCATCAGGAAATCCTGCTGGTATTCAAGCGTATAGTTCAACATGTACCAGACGCCCTTCCAGGTATCCACGTCCAGCAAATCATCGCTGATGGTCGAGCGCAGCCGCCCCAGCAGCCCCGTAACTGCTGCGGGGGAGAATTTATCGAGGTTGTCCCGAATCAGGTCAACCGGGCTGGCAGGCGAAAAGGGAGGCGGCGAATACTCCGGATGGGCGCGCTTAACCCGCTTGATCAATTCATCCAACTCATCGATCAAGTCCTGCTGGTCAGGGAGGCTTTCAGCCGGGGGAGAGCCGGTCTCTGAGGCGCGGGGCGCTTCGATGAAATCTTCCGCTTGATCATACTCATCAGTCATGATCCACTCCTTTTGTGAGGCGAGAACGATCCCTCGACCGGCCCTCAGCGCGCCTCGCGCATTCTCTTGCGGCGCTCGAGCGTGTCTCGCAGCCGCTCTTCTTCATAGACCAATGACCTGGACTCGGGCATGTAACGGCGCAGGCGCTGTTTTCCGGCAAACTCCCGCAGCGCTTCCTCGGCCGTGTACACCGGGCTAAAACCCAGCTCCTCGCGCATTTCGGTCAGGTCTGCCACCCAGCCATAGCGCAAATAGTCGGGTTCGATTGGCCAATACCTGGCATCCGAAGCGCCCAGCGCTTTGGTAACGCCAACCCCCCAATATGCCAGCAGGTGCACCATTGGGAGGGGGACTTTGGCCGCCAAACCGCACAGGCGGCTGAGCGGCAAGACACCTTCAGCTGCCAGATTGAAAACCCCCGGGATATCCCGTTTTATCGCGTGGGTTAAGCTATCGATCACATCTTTCTCGTGGATCACCTGCATCAAAGGGTCAAAGCCCAGCAGCACCGGCGCAAGCGGCTCCTTCAAGAAACGGGTCATAGGCGTGTCGCATTTTGGCCCGATGATGCTGGAATAGCGAAGGATGGTCACCTCGATCTGAGGCACCTGGCGGCGGAACCCGTTGCAGAACGCTTCGATCTCCAATAGATGGCGGTTGTATGCATAGGTCTGGCTTCCTTGCAGAGGATGTTTTTCGGTCAGGTAGGAAGGGTTGGTCGAGCGCGCCCCGTAGATCGCCGTGCTGCTCTTCAAAACGACCTTCTTCACGCCCGCTTCAGCGCAGGCGCCCAGAAGCTTCATCGTCCCCATCACGTTCAAGTCGAAGATCGCTTCGGAATCTCGCACAGATTCGTTGAAAGCCAGGTGACAAACGGTGTGAACGTTTTCGGTTTTTAGGATTTCGACAAACAAGGGATTGCGCACATCGGCTTGAATGAAGTCCAACCCCTCGATTTCTTTTTCGAGGGGGCTGCTGTCGGTCCCTATAACTTTCAACTCCGGTTCCGTGCCGCCCCGCGGCTGGTACAGAAGCCGGGAGGCGACCTGCGACCCCCAAAAATTGCCCACGCCGGTGACCAGGGTCACCCTCTTATCAGCTCGTTTAGCCATTATCCCCTCCTCGCTATTTCAACACCAGGTCGGCATACCCTTTCTCTCGCAAGAGAGACGGATAAATTTTATACAAAGGTTCAACCGCCGGGAGAAGCTTCAGGATCTTTGGGATAGGTCCCTGGGCGACGATCTCCTTGCGAGCCAGGGCTGAGATCAGGTTGACCTTGCCATGCCAGAAAGCGTGCGCGGTGTCTGCCTTCATCGACATGACGACATCCGGCTTCAGATCTGTCCGCCCGTGAATGACATCTACAAAAGCGCCCGGCTGGCTCGGCTTGTCCCGCCCGTTGACGGTTGTGACCGCCTCAGGATCGGAATAGCGGAACTGGATCACGATCCCCGATTTTGCGATTTTTGGGCCAATCGCAGGATCGATTTTTGCCCGATCCATCAATTCGCCCACGCAGGCGTAGAATTGAGCTGAATCCTGAAAGACACCCACGGTTCGCCTCCTGACACTTGGTTCGTGGAAGACCCTCAATTTTGCATAAAAAACAAAATCTGAGATCACAGGCTGAATGGGGTCGAGTATAGTTGACTTGGATATCTGCGTCAAGAAAGAAATCGCCGAGTCGGTTTTCCGCTTGACGGGCGGTAGCAGGCATGATATACTTTTTACGACGCATCGCGTCATAGAGAACCCGTTTGTCCGCTCCTCACGCCAAACAGGGCGCTGAGATTTAGCAAAAGAGAATCGACACTGGTCAAAGAAATAAGGAGAAAAAATGGCCTCAAAAACGAAAGTGGAAATCGTAGAAGAGCTCGACGAGCATGATGAAATGAACCCATTGTTCGAGATGGTGCGCAAGGTGCTCCTGGCGGGGATTGGCGCCGTTGCGCTGGGCAAAGAAGAGATCGAGGACTTTGTCGACCGCCTGGTCGAGCGCGGCGAGATCGCAGAAAAAGATGGGCGCAAGCTCGTGCGTGAAGTGATGGAACGGCGCAAGAAGGAAGCCCGCAAAGCCGAGGATGAGCTGAACAAGAATGTCGAAACCGTCCTGGACAAGATGAACGTGCCTTCGAAAGCGGATATCGAAGCCTTGAGCGAGAAAATCACCGCCCTGTCCAAGAAGATCGACGAGCTGAAGAAATCCTGAAGCCCTTCTGGACCAGCAAGTATTCCGTCCCGGATGGAGTGAACCCCCTCCATCCGGTTTTTCGATTCCGGGGCGGGTATTTTCGGCGCATAGCGTATAATATTCACCGCCGGGCATCGCCGCCGGCCTCAACCATTTGTTATCCTGCGTCAGTTTGGGATAGCAAAGATAGGCATTGCGAAGCCCGCTTCTTTGGGCTGAAGCAATCTCCTCGCTGGCTCATCCGGGAGACTGCCACGCCGCCAAAGGACGACGGCTCGCAGAGACACAAGAGTGTCGTTCTGGAGTGAAGAGCGCTGGCGCCGTGGAAATACTCGCAGGGACAAGAGGCTCATGCACTCGAATTCATATTACTCTGGAAGCTGATAAATGATCGTAATCAAGAGATATCCAAACCGCAAGCTTTACGACACCGACGCCAAACAGTACAT
>JADYYC010000085.1 GCA_020853835.1 Anaerolineales bacterium | reverse complement strand
CCTGATCATTTCCGTCCCAGCCGGGTCAGACCAGGCTAAAAAGGTGAAGCCGTGTGCGGCGATGTATCTGGCGGCGTCTTCGGGGCCCTCGCCGGCGTTGACCCCGATAAGCACGAAACCCTCCTCCTGGTGTTCCTGATAGAAGGCTTCCAGCAAGGGCAGCTCTTCTTTACATGGGGTACACCACGAAGCCCAAAAGGTGACCAGCGCCGCCTTACCGCGATAATCGCTCAGACGGACCGGGTTACCATGCAGGTCTTTGACCTCCAGCTCCATGACAGGCCCGGGCGTGGCTGTAGGCTCGACTTCAGTGGAGGTTGGCGTGGGGCTGGTGGAAGTTTCGGAGAGAGCGGGTGCGCAGGCTGCCAACAACCACAATCCGATCAACAAGAAGATGAGGATCAAAGGCTCGTGCCGCAAACCCGACACGAGCACAGTCTTGTCCATCCGATCTGGCTTCACGAACTTCATGTCTGCTGTCAGCCCTGTCAGTGCACGCCCAGGTAAGTCCGGCGCACCTCATCGCTCTGGGCCAGGTCAGCAGCCGAGCCTTTCAAGCGGATCTCGCCCGTTTCCAGGATATAAGCGTAATCGGCGATCGAGAGCGCCGCCCGGGCATTCTGCTCGATAAGCAGAATAGTCTGCCCTGATTTTTCGTTTAACTCCTTGAGACGCCTGAGCACGCCCTGAGAGAGGACAGGCGCCAAACCCAGTGAAGGCTCGTCGATCATCAGCAGGCGCGGCTGCGACATCAGCGCCCGGCCGAGGGCCAGCATTTGCTGTTCGCCGCCTGAGAGGGTACCTGCGCTCTGCTTTTCACGCTCTTCCAGCCGTGGAAACAGGGCATACACTTCGGCCACTTCGCGCCGCACCTCCTCTCGGTCCGTGCGGGTGTACGCGCCCAGCGCCAGGTTTTCGTATACGGTCAGGTTGGTAAACACCCGCCGCCCTTCGGGCACCAAAGCCACGCCCTGCTTGACAATGTCGAAGGGCTTCATGCCCAGCAGGCTCTGGCCCTCAAGTTCGATCGTTCCTTGTGTAGGCTTGACGATCCCCATGATCGTGCGCAGGGTGCTGCTTTTACCGGCTCCGTTCGCGCCCAACAGCGCTACGATCTTCCCGGCTGGCACGCTCAAGCTGATGCCGTGCAGGGCATGGATGCCGCCGTAATAAACATGCAGGTTCTGGATCTCAAGCATAGTCTGCGACTCCCAGGTAGGCTTCGATCACCTTCGGGTGGTTCTGGATGTATTCGGGCGTGCCCTCGGCAATTGTTTCGCCGTGATCGATGGCAATGATGCGCGGGCAAATCCCCATGACTACCCTCATCTGATGTTCGATCAACAGGATGGTCAGTTTATAGGTTTTCAGAATGTGCGTGATAAATACCATTAACTCTTCCGAGTCCGTCGGGCTCATTCCGGCTGCTGGCTCATCAAGCAGGAGCAGCTTAGGGTCTGTAGCCAGGGCGCGGGCAATTTCGAGCTTGCGTTGCTCTCCGTAGGGCAAGGAGGTCGGAGCTTCGTAGGCCAGGCGAGACAAGCCCAATGAGTCCAGCAGTTCCAACCCCTCGGCGAACATAGCCTCGTCCTCGCGGCGGTAATTCGGCAGGTGGAAGGTAGCCGAGAAAGGATCCGACTTAAGCCGCAGGTGCTTTCCCACCACAACATTCTCCAGCACGTTCAACCCTTTGAACAGGCGGATATTCTGGAAGGTACGGGCGATGCCACAGGCAGTAATCCGGTCCGGCCGCCAGCCGGTGATATCCTGGCCGTTGAACGTCACCGTACCGGAGGTGGGGGTGTAGATTCCGGTGATCAAGTTGAAAATGGTAGTCTTGCCCGAGCCGTTCGGCCCGATCAGAGCGCACAGCTCGCCGGCCTCCAACCCAGTGGAAAATTCTTTTACCGCCGTCAGACCGCCAAACTGCTTGGTGAGGCTGTCAAGTTTCAGCAGGCTCATTTCTCCGCTCCTCCCGTTGGAGCAGCCAACGCCGTGTCTTTTCGATGAAACAACCCAATCAGCCAGTCCCAACTAAATTCATTGGTGCCCATCAGCCCACGCCTGTAGAACAGGATCACCGTCAGAAGCAAGATGGAGAACAACACCATGCGCATTCCTGGGATGCCGGGTATGTTTAAAGGTCCTATGGTAAAGGGAGATTCGATTGGGCGCAGGGCCTCCAAAAACACTGTGTAAAGGATAGCTGCGATCGTGCTACCCGTCAGGCTGCCCATCCCACCCATCACGGTAATACCGACAATCTGGTAGGTGAGGAAGAACAGGAACACTTTCGGGTCAATCGTGCTGATCAGGTTTGCCATCAGAGCGCCAGCCACGCCCACGAAGAAAGCCGAGACAGCAAAGGCCATCATCTTGTGCTTGAAGAGCGAAACGCCCAGGGCTTCGGCGGCTACCTCGTCATCTCGGATTGCGCTCATTGCTCGACCGTAACTGGTATTGATCAGACTTTTGATGATGAAAATACAAACCAGTGCGGCTCCCCAACTCCAGTACAGGTTGGTATAGGAGGGAATACCCTTCAATCCTAAAGCGCCGTTGGTGATCGGCTGCAAGTTGACCAGCAGGATGCGGATAATCTCACTGAAGCCCAGGGTCGCGATAGCCAGATAGTCGCCGCGCAGACGCAGCGCCGGCCAGGCCACCAGCGAACCGACCACCGAAGCAAACAGACCCGCCAGCAGGAGCGCTGGCAGAAAGGGTATCTCCACGTTTGCAAGTGGGGAGATGATGGGTTTTAGAAAGAAGTTGGCGGATTTTTGCGCTGCGCTCATGGTCAGCAGCGCGGCGACATAAGCTCCAACCGCAGCAAAGCCGGCATGTCCTAACGAAAATTGTCCGGTGTAACCAAAGATCAGGTTGAAGGTAACCGCAAAGATCGTGAACACCGCGCACAGGTTGAGAATGCGCAGTATATAGGGGTTAAACGTATGCTGAGCGTAGTAGAGGAAACCGCCAAAAAGAATCAATGCGGCCAGGGTCAGAATAAGGTTGCGCCGTTTCTTCATAGCTACACTTTTTCCGCCTGCATTTCACCCATAATGCCGGTTGGGCGGAACAGCAGCAGCAGGATCAAGATGGTGTAGGCAAAGGCGTCCCGGTATCCAGACAGGCTGGGGAAGAAAGCCACCACCATGATCTCGGTCAGCCCTAACAGGAAACCGCCGATCACCGCCCCGGTGATATTGCCAATCCCGCCCAACACCGCGGCGATGAAAGCTTTCAGCCCGGGCATTACGCCCATCCAGGGGTTGATCTGGGGGAACTTGGTCGCCCACAAGATACCGCCAGCTGCGGCCAGGGCTGAGCCTAACATAAATGAGAACAGAATAATGCGATCGGTGTTGATCCCCATCAGACCTGTGGCTTCGATATCTTTTGAGAGGGCGCGCATGGCCATCCCGACTTTTGTGCGGTTGACGATGTAGAGCAGTCCACCAAAGAGAACAACAGCCGTGATGATGATAAAGGGGGTATAGCTCACCACCTGCGTGTTTCCGATCGTGATCATCTCATTCATGAAAGCCGGGCGCTCGAAGGCTTTTGGCCGCCCGCCAAAAATCACGTTGGCCAGGTTTTCAAGCAGAAAGGAAACCGCCACCGCCGAGGTGAACAAGTTAATGCGCGGGTACTCACGCAGCGGACGGTAGGCTACCCGTTCGATGATCATCCCAAGACCGGTGGTCAGCAAGATAGCCAGGGGAAACGAAATCCACCACGGCAGGATGAACATGGCCACGCCGTAGAAAGCTGCGTACGCCCCGATCATCACGATATCCCCGTGGGCGAAGTTGATCAGCCGCAGGATGCCGTAAACCATCGTGTACCCGATGGCGATCAACGCGTACAGGGCTCCTAAAGAAATTCCGTTTGCCAGGTTTTGTAATAACTGGTCAAAAGTCATTGCTTTTCTCCCAAATACCAGTATCTGCACAGAGAGGATCGTAGATCCCGATGAATCTTTGATACAAACAGGGAGGCCGCCTCGATCGCGTTGAGGCGGCCTCCTCGCAAACAAAAGTTACGGTTTCACGGTCGAAAGGTATTTGAATTCGCCGTCCTTGACAACCAACACTACGGCATCTTTGACTGCGTCGCCATTCTCATTGATCGTAATGCTGCCTGTCACACCCGGAAAGTCCTTAGTGGCGGCCATAGCATCGCGGATGGCTTTCGGGTCAAAAGAATTAGCCCGCTCGATGGCGTCAATCACCAGCATATATGCGTCATAACCCAGGGCTGCCATGGCGCTGGGAACTTCGTTGTACTTGGCCTGGAACGCCTCGACGAAGGGTTTAGAAGCAGGCGTTGTGGCAGCTTCGGCCGAATAGTGGGAGCTGAAGACCGCGCCTTCCGTTGCGGGTCCGCCGATCGAGACCAGTTCGGGGGCTTCCCATGCGTCGGAACCCATGAACAGTCCTTTGAAGCCCATCTCGCGCGCTTGTTTGATCAACAAAGCCGCATCGCCAAAATAACCGGGAGCATAGATCGCTTCCGCATCTCCAATTGCACCCAGTTGGGCGGTGAAGTCCTGGTCGCCGTCCTGATAGGAGGTTTCCGACACAATCCCGTCCATACTGCCAGTCAGCTCGTTCCAGGACTGCTTGAAGAAAGCCGCCAGACCAACCGAGTAATCCTGGGAGATGTTCTGGATGATGGCGACTTTTTTGATCCCGTTCTCAACCGCATATTTTGCCATCACCCGACCCTGGAATGGATCGATGAAGCAAGCGCGGAAGTAGTAATGCTTGCCCTGGGTGACCAGAGGGTTGGTGGGAGAGCAGCCCATGACCGGGATGCCCGCTTTTTCGGAGACTTCTCCACCCGCCATAGAGTTGGATGAGCCATAGCTGCCGACCACTGCGATCGCTTTTTCCTGGTTGATCAGGCGGGTCATCGCGGTAGCCGCTTCTGCTTTGTCGCTCCGGTTATCGACCAGAACCATTTTGATTGGAACGCCGAGAACCTCTTTCTTCTGTTCGTAGGCCAGGTTCACGCCCTGCATGGTCTGCTGACCACCGGCTGCCTGGGCTCCGGACATAGGTTCATAGACGCCGATCACAATTTCGGCGGGTTTTTCCGCCGGCGCTGGAGCTGCTGGTTCCTGAGCTGCAGGCGCCTGGGTTGGAGGCGCAGCTGGGGCCTGCGGCGCAGCAGGCTGGCAGCCCACAAGCAGAGAGGCCAGGATAACCAGGCTCATCAGCATGCTAAACAGTTTTCGAGACGACATCAATTTACTCCTTTGATTTGATTATTCTTTAGAGTGATAGAGGCTGTCAAATTCCTGATACACAGGGTTAGAAATTGTTCAGGTCTTCTCCTTTCTCTGTCTCGCTCGTCAGCAGTCACGTAGTCATGAGGAGGGAAGGCAGTGCGTCCAATCTGAACCAGGCTGCGGGTTCGTCGAAAAGCATGGCTGGCTGGATATCCTGGGGGGGCCCGAAAAAACGATTGCCGTCTACAGGCATGCGGCCGCGCCGGGCTCCCAGCCGCCAAATAAAACAAAGAAGGTGTCATCGATTATCTTGAGGATATCGGAAGAACAGCTACATGCGTAGTGTCTATTTTCATGAATTACCTTGATATTTAGCATATCTAGCCCCCTTACAACGCATAAATTCGCATATTACGCTCGGATGGGTCTTCAGAAGAGCAGTAATCCACCAACAACGAACAGACAGTTATGAAATCATACTCAAAGCGTAATTTCCATAAACCAGGATTCACGTTTCACCTGATAGCCCAGGCGCGTATAGAGGCCTAACGCCCCCACATTGGCAGCCTTTACTTCAAGCTGAGCTTCTTTCAGCCCGTTTTTCCTGAGGTACAGCATTCCTTGCGTGACGAGATAGGTTCCTAAGCCAAGTCCACGCCAGCGCGGCAGGACAAAAATGTATTCGGTGAAACCAACCCATTGGCTGCTAAATTGGTTCTGTTCCTCGTCCCAGTACAGTAGAATACTGCCCGCCAGTTCTGCGCCATCGAAGACCGCCAGACACGCTCCGAACTCCCAGAACGGAGAGCGCATGAATGATTGCCAATCATCCAGCGTGATTGCAGCTTCAGGAAATGCCTGATTGCGCCCCTGGATATATTTACACTGCTCATCCACCGTCTGCATGCGCCATGGGACAACCTGCATGCCAGGCGGCGCGAGAATGGGTTGGATAGGTAAGGTGAGGTCACGAGTCAGCTGATATATGCTCTCCGTGTGGACAAAACCACGCCGGTGCAAATATTGGGTCATCTCGACTTCGATTGGGTAGATCTGAAAAACCATCTGGGCGGGGCGTGGAGGATGGCGACTGATTAGGTCGCGCGCATAGGCGAAAAGATATTCGAGGATTTGATCAAGCATCCCTTCTTGATCCAAATATACCGGATCCACCTTTACATCCGCCCACAGCAGGTGAGAATGGTTTACCGGCCCCTCGAAAACGGGTACTGGATGGAGAGCGGCATAGCCGATTATCTCGCGTGAGGCGTCGAAAACACAGAAATAATCTTCGAGTTTGCTGAAACGTGGGAGACGATAAGTGTTTCCCTGCAACACCGTAGAACCCGGATAGCGCAACGCATAACACTGCTGCAAATCAGCAATTCTGGTTAAGTCACTCGATTCCAGCCTTTGAATGCTGATTGTCAACGACCGCTCCATTCTTTCAGGCTGTGTTCAGGGCGCTTTCTAAGCGAATGAATGCAGATTATCGACGCTATTATTTGATTTTAGTCCACCTGCCTTTTCGCGCTAGTGCCAAATGTCACCCATTTCTCTTCAATCGTCCAATGCGAACCCTATCTTGACGGTCACCTGCCATTGAGCCACCTGGTTATCTTCGATCGCGCCGCGGATTTCAGTGACTTCGAACCATCGCATATGGCGAATCGTCTGCGCCGCCCGGGCAACTGCCTGGTTCACAGCTTCCTCCATCGACTTGGCAGACGTCCCAGTAACCTCAATTTTCTTGTAGACGTTGTCCATATTTACCTCCAATTTCTAACGTTTGTTTGCGAATGGGTATAATCTCATGCGCCTTATGCGTATGGCGTTTGGGTGATGGTGTCGATCATCGCCCAGAAGTTCTCCATCGGTGTATCAAGCTGAACGTGATGGGTCGGTCCCAAGATCAGACCGCCGTTTTTACCAAGCGTTTCGAGCCGGGTCAGAACCTCACTCCGCACGTTGGCTGGCGTGCTAAACGGCAGCGTATGCTGTTCGTCAATCGAGCCCCAGAAGCATAGATGCTCTCCATATTCCCGTTTGAGTCGGACAGGGTCCATGCTGGCGGGTTGGATGGGGTTGAGCACGTCCAATCCAATTTCGATCAGATCGGGGATAATCGGATAGATCAATCCATCGGAGTGATAAGCCACCTTCAACTGCGGATTGATCGTTTTGATCTCGTGGATAAAATTCGCCATGCGCGGTTTAAATAACCTCCGCCACATCGCTGGGGAAATCAACATTGCATTCTGCGCGCCGACGTCATCTCCCAACCAAATCATATCCACCCCCATCCGAGTGAGCTGTTTTGCCGCTGTCAGGTGATATTGGTACGGGATTTCAAGAATGCGTTCAGCCATATCGGGGTCAAGAACCATGTCCGAGAGCAGCCGCTCATAGCCGCGCAGCGCCCAGGCGGTTTCGAAAATCGTACAAACCGTGACGCCAACAATCCAATAGTCATCCTTGAAGGTTTTCAATACCCACTCAGCTTCTTTGTACAGATCCGGCGCCAGCGGGTCGGGGGTTCGATAACCATCCACCGCCCCGTCGTCAGCCAGCGGGTGCCCGACCATTTCAGTGTAGCGCCCTCGACCAAAAGGGGTATCGTAGTCAGTTGAACGCCATCCAACGCCCCATTCATCCACATATTCGCGCGGCGCCTGATAATATGAGTTTGCCCACCCTATCGAAGTCAGCAACATATCTTCGTTCAAGGCGCGTTCTATCTCATATGTGTTACCACCGCCGTGTGGATTATGTAATTTTCCCCCATCCAAATTCAACTCTTTGTTCAATCGTTGAGCGAATTCAGGGGTAAACGACACATGCATCGGGCAGCGATCTGGTTTTTCATGGTTCAATGCCATCTGAACACGTTCTTTTGGCTTCATACAATACCTCTCACATTATCTTGGTCTCATGCTTTTGGCTACGATTCTAACACGACCACTGTCTACTTCCCCTCCCTATCTCATTCATCTCAGCTTTGATACAATGAACACGAAATG
>JADYYC010000084.1 GCA_020853835.1 Anaerolineales bacterium | reverse complement strand
GATGGCCAGCTTCTCGCGGCGGATGCGGGTGAATTCAGGGTCGTAGGTCTGGCTCATGGCTCCTCGTCTGGCTGGCGGCGTCGAAAACCCCGCCAGCGCTTCTTTTGAGATGACGCCCGCGCGGGCGGGTTGGTTCCCGCCGGGCGAACCTATTTTATCGTAACATAAGTCACTTCAGAAAGGAGAAAAATCGGGTATCATTGTGTCGTTTTTACACAAGTGGAACGGGTGCAAAATGCGAATTTTAGCGATTGTGAGTGGCGAATACGGAAACAGGCACGTGCGCAACCTGAGGGAGAACGGTCCGCAGGACTGGCAGATCGAGACCTGGCAGGCCCCGGCGGTGCTCCCGCCTGTCATCGATTACCCTGAAGATTACCTGCCGGAGAGTTTTCCCCCCGCCGATCTGATCCTCTCCTTTGCCGAGCACCGTGGCGTGGCCGAACTGGTCCCCGAGATCGTGACGATGACCGGGGCGCAGGCGGTGATCGCTGCGGTGGATAACGACGCCTGGCTGCCAACCGGGCTGGCGCGTCAACTGCGCGAGTGGTGCGCCCGGGCGGGGGCGGTGTGCGTCACGCCCAAGCCGCTCTGCTCGCTGACCGAGTCCGATTTCGAGGTGGCGCGCAACCAGCGCGTCTCCTATTACTCCGAGTTGATCACGGAGTTTGCGCGCTACTTCGGGCAGCCGAGCCTGCTGCTCACGTTTGACGAGGAGACCCGCACGGTGGCCTCGGTTCAGGTGGAGCGCGACGCGGTCTGCGGCTGCGCCCGTTATGTGGCCGAGAAGCTGGTGGGGATCCCCGCCGAAGAGGTGATCGAGCGCGCCGGGCTGCTCCACCATCACTACCCCTGCCTGGCGAGCATGACCAAACTCGCGGAGTTCAACCGCGACACGCTCATGCACGAATCGGGCAACCTGCTCAAAGACAACCTGCGCCCGCAGGTCAAGCCGCTCTTGAAAGACCAGTACATCGTCCCCCAGGGCCTCTCGCAGGAGGAGACTCAGGACGGGGCGGCGTAACGCGCTGTTTACCTGCTGCAAAGTACCTGGCATCAACCTAATTCAACCGAATAACCCAGCCCCGGCACGTCGGCGGCGATCAGCCAGCCGTCCTGGAGCATGAAGCCCGGACGGGAGGGGTCGCTGCTCAGGTGCAGGTGCCCGTCCAGGTCGCCGTACTGCACGTTGGGGCTGGAGAGGGCAAAGCTGAGCCCGGCCGCGATCAGCAGCGCTGGCTCGATCAGACAGCCCACCATGGTCGAAAGGCGCGCCGCGCGGGCGATCGCGTCCACCTGGCGCGCACAGCGCAGCCCGCCGCAGCAGGCGAGCTTGACGCTCAGCCCGTGGGCGCAGCGCTTTGAGGCGACCTCGAGCGCCGAAGCGGGGCCGCGCACGCTCTGATCGGCCAACACTGGCGCCGGGCTGTGGCGGCTCACCTGGCGCAGCGCCTCCAGGTCGTCTGCGGGGGTGGGCTGTTCGAGCATCTCCAGGCAGTCCTTCAGCGCCTGGGCCACGTCGAGCGCCTGGCGCACGCTGTACCCGCCATCGGCGTCCAGGCGCAGGGTGTGGTCGGGCAGGGCGCGGTGGATGGCTCTGACCCGCTCCACGTCCAGCTCGGGGTCGAGCCCGCCCTTGATCTTGAGGATGCGGAAGCCCCTGGCAGCGGCTTCGCGGGCGGCCTCCACGCTCTCCTCGAGCGAGGCAAGCGGGAGCGTGAGCGAGGTGGGGAGGCGGTCGCGATAGCCGCCCAGCAGCCGGTAGAGCGGCATGCCCGCCGCGAGGCTGAGCAGGTCGTGCAGCGCCAGGTCAAAGGCACACAGCGCCGCGGGGACGTCCGCAGCGAGCGGGGTCAGCTCGCTCAGCGTGTACTCCAGGTTGAAGGGGTGCAGGTCGGGCAGCCTGTCGGCGCAGTCGCGCACCGCCGCCAGCAGGCGGGCGGCCGCCTCGGGCGGCGCGGCTGGGTCGGCGACGGTGCAGCCCCAGGCGCTCTGTCCCGCGCGGGTGATCAGGTGCACGAAGGCCGCCGTCACGGCGCTGACCGGCGGGCCCTCGGCCGTCTGCATGGGCCGGCTCAGCTTGAGCTCGACCGGGATGACATCGACCTTGACGATCTGCATAAGTACCCTCCTTGTGGTTTAGACTTCCGAAGTCTGCGAGACTTCGGAAGTCTGAGGGTGGAGCAACCACGCCCTCACCCGAATCATCGCGCCCTCACCTCGGCCTTGTGCCCTCACCCCGGCCTTTACGCCCTCACCCCAGCCCTGCGCCCTCACCCCGGCCTTGTGCCCTCACCCCAGCCTTTACGCCCTCACCCCGGCCCTCTCCCGCAAGCGGGAGAGGGGGAGGCAGCCCAGGAGCGCCCGCCCTCCCTGTCATCCCGACGAGCGCCGCCCATTCCGGTCATTTCGACGCGCGCAAAAGCACCGAATCCTCGATCCCGTACTCCCGGCTGGCCTGGGCGGCGCTCTTTTGCTCCGTTAGCATCTCGAGTACCACTCTGGCCCTGAAATCTGGCGTGAACTTCCGTCTTTCTGTCATCTGGACCTCGCTTCTAGAGTCTAATTCACCCTTAGCTATGTGTCCAGTTTTTGGGGTCCACTACAAGGATTTCTCCTCGCTGCGCTCGTCGAAATGACGGAGGGGCAGCCCCCTCTCCCCCTGGGAGAGGGCCGGGGTGAGGGCGCGCGGGCTGGGGTGAGGGCTAGCGCGCCTAAATGACGGCGCGGACTCCCTGTAGTGGACCCCAAAAACTGGACACATAGCTAAGGGTGAATTAGACTCTAGAAGTGAGGTCCAGATGACAGAAAG
>JADYYC010000083.1 GCA_020853835.1 Anaerolineales bacterium | reverse complement strand
TGTCCTATCGTGAGCCGGTTGAGCTGGATTTCACCGGTTTCGAGCTCGCCTGCATCGCCGGGCCAAACGGCGCTGGCAAGTCGTCCTTGTTGGACGCCATGACCTGGGCGCTCTTTGGCCAGGCCCGTAAGCGCGATGATTCGATCATCCATATGCGCTCCTCGCAGGCGGAGGTCGGCTTGATCTTTGCCTATGAGAGTAATATCTACCAGGTACGGCGCATTAAGCCTCGCGAGAAGACGATGGTCCTGGAATTTCAGATCCTGCGCGAAGACGGCACCGCGGACACGCTGGAAAACAGGCTGAGATATGGAAGTTGGAAGACCCTCAGCGAGCGCACCATGCGCGAGACGGAGACCCGCATCCAGCAAACGCTCCGCATGGATTATGAAACGTTTACCAACGCTTCGTTCTTTCTCCAAGGGAAGGCGGATAGCTTTACCCAGCAGCGCACCGGTGACCGCAAGCGCATCCTCGGCAGCATCCTGGGCCTGGATGCCTGGGAGGGCTACCGACAAAAAGCCGGTGAGCGCCGTCGGGGCGTTGAATCTGAGATCGACAGCCTGGACGGACGGCTCAAGGAGATCATGACCGAGCTGGCGGAAGAACCAGCCCGCCGCCTGCGGCATGATGAGCTTAAAGCCGTCCTGGAGCAGTTGAGCCTGGCGCGCCAGAACCAGCAGGTCATCGTGCAGAGCGCCCGCCAGAGCGCCGCCCGCCTGCAGGAGCAGAGGCAGCTTGTAGAGGCGCTCCACCGCCAGTATGAGGCGGGACTGCGCCGTTTAGAGGAGACTTGCAGCCGGCTGGAACAGCGCCAGAGCGAGCGCGCATCCTTTACAGAGATCATCGGGCGCTCCGAGCAGATCCAGGCAGAATACGCCGCCTGGGTTGCGAAAAAAGCCGACCTGGAGCAGATGGATAAGGTGGCCGAGCATTTTCGCCAGCATGAGAAACAGCGCGAAGAGCCGCGCCTCGAGATCCAAACCGAGCGCGCCCGCCTGGAGCAGGAATTGCAGGGGCTGCAGCTCGAAAAACAGCAGCTCGACCAGAGCAAGGAGGAAGCCGCAGAGCTGCGCCGCCTGCTCGAGCTGGCGAACGCCGATCACAACGCCGCGGAAGCCCGCCTGGATCAACGCGGGCAGCTGGAATCCCAGTTGCAGACCTTGCGCCAATCGGAAGCGGATTTGCGGGCCGAGAATTCCAGCCTGCGGCCCGAGATGGAACAACTGGACGAGCGCATCAAGCGGCTGGAGGCCAGCGATGCCGCTGAATGCCCGCTCTGTGGTCAGCCGCTCTTGCCCGATGATCGTTTTGCGCTGATCGAGCGGCTCAAAGCGGATGGGCTGCAGATGGGCGACCGCTTCCGCGGGAATAAAGCCCGGCTGGCGGAGATGGGGGACGAGCTGCGTGCCCTGGAAAGCCAGATCATCGGGCTCGGCCAAGTCGAAGCCGAACTGCGCCAGCACACCGCCCGCATCGCCCAGCTCGAGACCCAAATTGCAGCGCATACCCGGCTCGAGCAGGACTGGCAGCAAAAAAGCGCCCCACGCCTGGAAGAGCTGCAGAACTGCATGGAAACCGAACAGTTTGCCCTGCCGGCCCGCGCCCGGCTCGCGCAAATCGACGCTGAGCTGAAGAAAATTGGTTACGATGCGGCGGCTCACGACGCGGCCCGCCAGGCAGAGGAAGCCGGGCGGGGCAGCGAGGCGGCGTTGCGCGAGCTTGAGCGGGCGCAGGCAGCCCTTGCTCCGCTGGCGCGCGAGATCAGCGACCTGGAGAAATCGACTGCCGAACTGCAGGCCGATAATCAGAGCCAGAAAAATGAATATGAACAAGCAGCCGGGTTGCTGGCTGAGGCCGAGGCGCAGGCGCCCGACGTGCTCGAGGCTGAGAGCCACCTGCTGGAACTGCAAGAGCAGGAGAACCGCACCCGCATGGAATTCGGCGCCGCACAACAGCGTGTGGCGGTATTGGAGAGCCTGAAGACCCGCCGGGCCGAGCTCGACCAGGAGCGTGAAGCGTGTGCTCATAAGGTGCAACTCTTCAAGCAGCTCGAGCGGGCCTTTGGCAAGGACGGCGTGCCGGCCTTGCTGATCGAGCAGGCCCTGCCGGAGATCGAGAACAAAGCCAATGAGACGCTTACGCGCCTGAGCGGTGGAAATATGTCGGTGAAGTTCATCACCCAGGCGCAGTACAAGGACAAACACCGCGGTGACCTCCGAGAAACCCTTGATATCCAGATCAGCGACGGCGCGGGCACGCGCGATTACGAGCTGTACTCGGGCGGCGAAGCGTTCCGGGTCAACTTTGCCATCCGCCTGGCCCTCTCCGAAGTCCTGGCTCAGCGGGCCGGGGCGCGTTTGCAGACGCTCGTGATCGATGAAGGCTTTGGCAGCCAGGACTCCCAGGGCCGCCAGCGCCTGATCGAGGCCATCAACCTGGTCCGGTCAGATTTCGCCAAGATCCTTGTGATCACCCACATCGATGAACTCAAAGACGTCTTCCCCAACCGGATCGAAGTCGAGAAGACCGAGCTTGGCAGCACGCTGCGGGTGATTTGAACCCGGGCGGGCAAAGCTGCGACCGGTTGGCGGGCATTAGCGGTCATGCATTTAAGTTGATTTGTTTGTGCGGAACTTTCTTACGGAGGTAATCAGATGGAAAATGAGAATAATTCTGAAGTTGCTACCCTGGGTGGAGGATGTTTCTGGTGTTTGGAAGCTGTTTATGATGAGTTGGAGGGCGTGCTGAACGTTGAATCCGGATATGCCGGCGGCAACCTCCTCCAGCCGAGCTACCAGCAGGTCTGCAGCGGCGCGACCGGGCACGCCGAAGTGGTTCAGGTGACCTTTGACCCGCAAGTGACGCCTTATCGAGAGATTTTGGAGGTGTTCTTCGCCATCCATAACCCCACCACGCTCAACCGCCAGGGAGCCGACGTTGGCTCCCAATACCGCTCGGTGATCTTTTATCACGACCAGAGCCAGAAACAGGTGGCTGAAAGCGTCATCCGCGAGATCGATGAGATGGGCATTTGGGACGCCCCGATCGTGACACAGGTGCTGCCGCTGGATAAGTTCTACGTCGCGGAGGATTATCACCAGGAGTATTACAAGAAGAACCCTTATCAGGGATACTGTCAGGTCGTGGTGGCCCCAAAAGTGGCTAAGTTTCGCCAGAAATTTGCCCGAAAACTCAGGGCCTGAGCGTTCGGGAGACAGCGTGAACTCAAGCGCTATTTTACTGGCTGTACTGGCCCATCCTGATGACGAATCGTTTGGGATGGGCGGCACCCTGGCGGTCTATGCTCGGCGGGGCGCGCAGGTGCACCTGGTTTGCGCCACGCGCGGCGAGGCCGGGGATGTCGACCCACAGTATCTGCAGGGCTTTAAATCGATTGCCGAACGGCGCGTTTCCGAACTGCGCTGCGCGGCCGGCATCCTTGGCCTGTCTGGCGTGTATTTCCTGGATTACCGCGACTCGGGCATGAGCGGGTCGGAAGACAATCGCCACCCCCAGGCGCTCGCCAACGCTCCGCTGGACGAAGTAGCGGGAAAGATCGCATCGTACATCCGCCGTTTGCGGCCCCAGGTGGTGGTCACGTTTGACCCGATTGGGGGGTACATGCATCCCGACCACATCGCGGTCCACTCTGCGACGGTCCAGGCCTTCCACCTGGCGGGCCGGGCAGACTACCGCGATCCGCAGGGGCTGGCGCCGTTCCAGCCGCAGAAGCTGTACTACCATATCCTGCCAAAGCGCGCCTTGCGCTGGGTGGTGCGTTTAATGCCGCTTCTTGGGCGCGATCCGCGCAAATTTGGGCGCAACCAGGATATCGACCTGCAGCGCCTGGTGGAAGAGGGCGATTTTCCCACCCATGCCTGGATCGATTACCGTGATGTGATCGAGCAGCGTGAGGCAGCGACAGCCTGTCACGCCAGCCAACTCTCAGGGGGCCCGCCGCGCCGCGGCTGGATGAGTTGGGCCTGGCGCTGGATCGGGCAGAAGGAACAGTTTATGCGTGCTTATCCAGAGGTCAAAAACGGTCTGCGCGAAAAAGACCTTTTCGAAGGAGTCGTCTAGAAATCAGAGCTTGACACTCCTTTTTTTTCGTGGTATAAACCAGCCAATTAAATAGCCAACACTCTTATCCAGAGAGGCGGAGGGACCGGCCCGATGAAGCCTCGGCAACCAGGATAAAAATCCCAGGTGCCAATTCCGGCAGAGCAAATTCTGGAAGATGAGAGGGACGCAACCCGTTGCTGTTAAACCTCTTCTCTTCCGAAGAGGTTTTTCAATTCTTGAGCGTGACGAGGATACCGGTATGATGCGAAAATGATGATAGACGAACGCCCGACCAACCGGTCAACGAGGCTTGTGGAGGCCGCTTCCGACTGGCGGCCGAGGCTGTCCATCCCCCCATCCTGATCCAGGCACTTACGGATTCGCGGCAAGGGGGGAGTTCAGGCGAATACCACACACCTGTCAACTGCATTGTTAGATCCGGCCCGCCTCTGTAAGGGGCAGGGTAGATACCACACACCTGATTTTAGAGGAGATTTTACATGTCAACCCAACCAACCGCTAACCGTCAATTTGGTTTCAACACCCGCCAGGTACATGCCGGTTACCAACCCGATCCTGCCACCGGCTCGCGATCGGTGCCGATCTATCAAACGACCTCTTATCAATTTCAAGATTCGGATCACGCCGCCCGGCTCTTTGCGCTGCAGGAATTTGGGAATATCTACACCCGCATTATGAACCCCACCACCGATGTCTTCGAGCAGCGCATTGCGGCGCTCGAAGGAGGCATCGGCGCCCTGGCGACCAGTTCGGGCCACAGCGCTCAGGCCATGGTCGTCCTGACGTTGTGCTCGGCGGGCGACCATATCGTCTCTTCCAGCATGTTATACGGCGGCACGTATAACCAGTTCAAGCACACCTTTCCACGCCTGGGGATCGATGTGACCTTCGTCGACCCCGCCGATCCAGAAGAGTTTCGCCGGGCTATTCGCCCAAATACCAGGCTGTTATACGGGGAAACTTTGGGGAACCCGGGCATCACCGTCTTTCCGTTGGAGGAAGTGGGCGCCTTGGCCAGGGAGGCGGCTGTGCCCCTGGTGATCGACAATACCTTTGCTACCCCTTACTTGTGCCGCCCGTTTGAATGGGGCGCTCACATCGTCGTTCACTCGTCAACCAAGTTCATCGGCGGTCACGGCTCGACCATCGGAGGCGTGATCGTGGATAGCGGTAATTTCGATTGGGCTGCCAGCGGGCGCTTTGCCAATTTCACCACGCCAGACGAGAGCTATCACGGCCTGGTGTACGCCGACCTGGGCGCTCCGGCTTTTATCCTCAAGGCGCGCGTTCAGGTTTTGCGCGATATCGGAGCCTGCCAGGCTCCGTTCAACGCCTGGCTCTTTGTCCAGGGGCTGGAAACGCTCAGCCTGCGCATGGACCGCCACGTTCAAAACGCGCAACAGGTCGCCGAATACCTGGAAAACCACCCCTGTGTGCGCTGGGTCAAATACCCCGGCCTCGAGAGCCATCCTGATCACGCCGCGGCGCAGAAATATCTCCCCAAAGGCCCCGGGGCGATCCTGGGTTTTGGCATCGAAGGCGGGCGCGAAGCGGGCCGGCGGTTTATCGACAGCCTGCAGCTCTTCAGCCACGTCGCCAACGTCGGCGACGTGCGCAGCCTGGCGATCCACCCCGCCAGCACCACCCACAGCCAGCTCTCGCCAGACCAACAGCTCAGCGCCGGCGTTACCCCCGACTTTGTGCGCTTGAGCATCGGGATCGAAGATATCGAGGACATCCTTTGGGACCTGGACCAGGCCCTATCTCAAACATAATGGTAGAACGATTTATTGGAGGACGATATGCCTGTAAAAATCTCTGACACACTCCCAGCGCGCCGGATCCTTGAGAGCGAGAACATCTTTGTCATGGGAGAGACCCGCGCCTCGCACCAGGACATCCGTCCGTTGCAAATCTGTATCCTCAACCTCATGCCGACCAAGATCGAGACCGAGACCCAGCTCTGCCGCCTGCTGGGCAATACCCCCCTGCAGGTGAATATCACGCTGCTGCATCCCGCCAGTTACACCTCGACAAACACGCCCAACGGTCACCTTGTGGCTCACTACCAGACGCTTAATCAGGTGCGGGATAATAAATATGACGGTCTGGTGATCACCGGCGCTCC
>JADYYC010000082.1 GCA_020853835.1 Anaerolineales bacterium | reverse complement strand
GTGCGCAGCGCCACGGTCAGCATCGCTAACAACGACAGCGACGAGAACCCCTACACGTTTGCGATCCGGGGGACGGGCGTCACGATCATCTACTCGATTTACCTGCCGTTGGTCGTTCGATAGAATCAGGTCATGCGCCTGCTGTTTGTCGCCGACGGGCGGTCGCCGATTGCCCTGAATTGGATCCAGCACTTCCTCGCAGTCGGAGATGAAGTCCACCTGGCTTCCACCTTCGCCTGTGAGCCTGACCCCAGGCTCGCCTCTTACCATTTCGTCCCGGTCGCCTTTAGCGAGCTTAAGCGGAGCGGCGCCGTGGCGGGGAGCGCTGCCCCGCTCGGTACGACCGCCCGGCTGCGCACCCTGATGCGCCAGTGGTTGGGCCCGCTCACGTTGAGCGCCGCCGCCGCGCGGCTGGAGCGGCTGGTTGAGCAAATCCAGCCCGAGCTGGTGCACGCCATGCGCATTCCCTATGAGGGGATGCTGGCGGCTGCCGCCATGCGCGGGAACCAACTGCCGCTGCTGATCTCGGTGTGGGGGAACGACTTCACGCTGCACGCCCCTTCCACGCCTCTAATGCGTCGCAGCACCCGCCGGGCGCTGGAACGGGCCAGCGCGCTGCACGCCGACTGCCAGCGGGATGTGCGTCTGGCGCAGGTATGGGGGTACGCGGCGCAAAAGCCGTCCGTCGTCCTGCCGGGCGCCGGGGGGGTTCAGCGCGAGATGTTCTACCCGCCTCCCCGCGCGGTCGGCGAGCCGGTGATCATCAATCCACGGGGGTTTCGAGCTTATGTGAACAACGCCGCGTTTTTCAAGGCGATCCCGCGCGTGCTCGAAGCCCAACCCGGGGCGCGCTTCATCTGCCCTGCGATGCAAGAGGAACCCCAGGCGCGCCAGTGGGTGGGCGAGCTGGGGATTGCGCCGAGCGTTGCGCTGCTCCCCCGCCAGTCGCGCCCACAGATGGCGGGGCTGTTCCGCCAGGCGAGGGTGGTCGTCTCGCCCAGCAACCACGACGGCACACCGAACACGCTCCTCGAAGCGCTGGCATGCGGGTGTCTGCCGGTTGCGGGTGACCTGGAATCGATCCGGGAATGGATCACACCGGGCGAGAACGGGCTGCTCGTAGACCCGAACGACCCGGACGCGCTGGCGCAGGCGATACTGCAAGCCGCCTCGGATGAGGCGCTGTTCGGGCGCGCACGTCAGACCAACCTCGAGTTGATCGCCCGCCGCGCCGATTATCACGTTGTGATGCAAAAAGCCGAAGACTTCTATCGAGCGGTGCTGAGTTCCGCTCTCGACCCCCGCATGGCGTAGACCAATCTTTTTGGATCAGGGATCAGGCCGTCACGGCCATTTTTTCCGCCTGATCGATTTCGCGCAGGCGCTGGCGCACGTGCTTGACCAGCCTGGCAACCGCCTCGCCGGCGGGCTGTTGGGCCATCTCGCGCTTTGCGAGCAATGGCACGCCGTTGTTGACCGATCCGAGCACCAGCGAATAGGCCAGCGGGATCAACGCCGCCGGTTCGTGCCCAAATGCCTGGGGCAGTTTTTCCGGGCTGATGCCCACGCGCGGGTCGAACATGTTGACGGCCAGCACGATTTTCTTAGGGTTCAGGTTCAAGAGCGGCACCAGCTCGATGAATTTGCGAACCCGGGAGATGGACGGGATGTCGATCGTCGAAACGAGCACGATCAGGTCGCTCACATCCAGCGCGGCGAGCGTGACGTCGTTCAGCCGGTGGGTGGTGTCCAGGACGACGTATGGGAAGAGCTCGCTGAAATAAGTCGCAAGCTGGCTGAACTGCGGCCCGGTGACCAGCTCGGCGCGCTCGGGGCGGGTCGGGTTGAGGATCTTCACGCCCGTCGGATGCTTCACCAGCACATCGTTCACGAGATCCGGGTCGAGCTCCGCCACGCGCGGAGCGAGATCGGCGATGCTCAACGGCCCCTGGGTGTTGAAGAGCACCGGGACGTCCCCGAACTGCAGGTCGCCGTCGATGATCACCGCCGGATGGTCCTCCCCGTTCAGCCCGATGGCGAGGTTGACGGCCAGCATGGTGCAGCCGGAGCCGCCGCGCGGGCTGTACACGGTGACGATCCTGCCGCGCGTCCGCCTGGCTTGGGCGGGCAGCGTCACGGCCATCGCCGGGCGGTTCTGGCGGTTCTGGCGCGCCTGGGCTCCGGCGCGCTCCACCGCCTGGACGAGCTCGTCGATCATGGGCGGCTTGGCGAGGAAATCACGCGCCCCTGCCAGCATGGCCCGGCGCATATAGTCCAGGTCGTCCTGCACAGTCAGGATCACGATCTCCGTGTTGGGCATGTCACGCTTGATGTTGGCCGTGGCGGTGATCCCGTCCATATCCGGCATGTTGACGTCCATCACCACCACGTCCGGCTTGAGTTGGCGCACGAGCTGGATAGCCTGCAGCCCGTTTGAAGCGGTGGCGACGATGTCGATATCCTCTTGAAAGCGCAGCGAGCGCACAATGGTCTCGCGCGTTTGGGCGATGTCATCCACGAGGATGACGCGGATCACCTCGCCGGGTTGGCGCGGCGGGATCGGCGCGATCGGCGCGACGATCCCGCTGGGTGACGCCGTGAAGTAACGCGGGTCGCGCTGGGATGGGTCCGCCGCGGCGGTTGAGCCCGGAGGGGCAGCCGGCCCAGCGGGCTCGGGCACGGCGATGGATGGCAGGGGGATGGGTTCGGGTTCTGGCTTGGGTTTGCGCTTGAACAGCCGGCTGAAAAAAGAGGGCTTCTTTTCTTCTTCAACCTCAACGCCTGCTACAGGCCTGGGAGGCGGCTCAATGCTGGCGAGCTGGTCGAGCTTTTCGGGGAAGAAGCGCGCCGTGAAAACGCGCCTGAACTCCTCGTACGGCACGCCTGCGCCGTAGAGTTCGTACAGAAGCTCCCACGCTCCTGGATAGTTGAAATCTTGCTGCAGCACTTCATCGATCAGGTGCGCGCCCTTGCGCTTGTCGCGCTTCTGGTAAGCCTTGCGAGCCTGTGATAAACGTCGTTCCAGCTTGCGGTCTGCCATTGGATTAGATGTTGATTGACCTTCCCGCCGCGTCTTCTGCGGCTTCCATGAGGGCTTCGCTCAAGGTGGGATGCGCGTGAACGTTCCGACCGATCTCGTGCGCGGTGATCTCCATCATCTGCGCGAGCGTCAACTCGGGCAGCAGCTCGGTCACTTCTGGTCCGATGAGATGCGCCCCCAAGATCTCGCCATATTCGGCATCCGTCACGATCTTGACCCAGCCCACGGCTTCGCCCAGCCCGAGCGCCTTGCCGTTTGGCTGGAATGGAAACCGGCCAACTTTGACTTCATAGCCGCGCTCGCGCGCCTGGGCTTCGGTGAGCCCAAACGAGGCCACCTGCGGCTGGCAGTAAGTGGTGCGCGGCATCATTTCGTAATTGAGCGTGACGGTCTCGGCCCCGGCGATGTTCTCGGCGCAGACGATGCCCTGGGCCGAGGCGACGTGGGCGAGCATGAGCTTGGCGGTCACATCGCCAATCGCCCAGACGCCCGGGACATTGGTCGCCATGCGCTCGTCGATCTCGACCGCGCCGCGCTCGCTGAGCCTGACGCCCGCTTCTTCCAGGCCCAGGCCCCGGCCGTTGGGGCGAAAGCCGATCGCCACCAGCGCCTGCTCGGCTTCGAGGGTCTGTTGCCCAGCTTCGCTGGCGACTTTCACTCTCACGCCGGTTTCGGTGGCCTGGATCTCCTCGACGCGGTGTCCGGTGAGGAAGTTGATCTTGCGCCGCTTGAAGTTCTTCGCCAGTTCTTCGCTGACCTCTTCATCTTCCATCGGAACCAGGCGGGGCAGCATTTCGACGATCGTGACTTCCACGCCGTAGGAGCGCCAGACCGTTGCGAACTCCACGCCGATCGCCCCCGCCCCGATCACGATCACGGATTTGGGCAGCTTCTCCTGCACGATGGCTTCCAGGTAGGTCACGATCTTCTCGCCGTCGATTTGCCATCCCGGCGGCACGGCGACGCTTGCGCCGGTCGCCACGACGACGTTCTTGGCTTGCAATGCGGTGGTTTTGCCTTCGGCGTCTGTGACGGTCAGGCGGTCACGCGCCTGGAGTTTTGCCGCGCCCATGTACACGTCGATGTTGTTCTTCTTCATCAGGAAACCGACGCCTTTGACCAGGCGGTCGGAAACCTGGCGGCTGCGCTTGACCGCCACGCTGAAATCCAGCTTCAAGTTCTCGAACGAAAACCCGAATTCCTTGCCCCGTTCGCGCAGCGTGTGCGCGACTTCGGCGTTCTTGAGCAGAGCTTTGGACGGGATACAGCCAACGTTCAAACACACGCCTCCGAGCCATTCTTTGTCTATGATTGCAGTTTTCATGCCAAGCTGGGAACAGCGGATTGCACAGACATAACCCCCGGGGCCGGCGCCGATGACTACCACGTCGTATTGGTCCATGATGTCTCCTGGTAATTTGTAGTATGCGGCAGGGATCGCCTGCCGTCTGTTATGTCACCCGTAAATTCTTTCTCATTATAAATCTTGCATAGTATAGGGTCAAGTGAGCCTGTAGTACTGAAGATACGAAAACAGCCCCGCGATCGCAGAGACCGCAGAGCTGTTTTCGAGTTGACATGGGGGTCAGAACGGCAGCGGCTGGTTGGAACTGCAAGCCTACTCGCACATCCCGCACCCCGCGCAAGACACCAGCCAGCGCCGGTTCGAAGGCGCGCTTTGCGCTAACCCGTCATGCGCTCCAGTTTTGGAGCGTGTCGACCAGCTTAGCCAGAAAATGGTCCGCGATCGCGCCGTCCAAAATGCGGTGGTCGAAGGTCAGGCCGAGGTAAACCATGGTGCGGATGGCGATCACGTCGCCCAGTTTCTCGTCACTGACCACCACGGGGCGCTTCTGAATGGCGCCGACGCCCAGGATGGCGCACTGCGGCTGGTTGATGATGGGGGTGGCGAAGAGCGACCCGCTGATGCCATGATTGGTGATGGTAAACGTGCCGCCCTGGACTTCGTCCGGGACGAGCTGGCGGGCGCGCGCCCGTTCGGCCAGGTCGTTGACCGCCCGCGCGATCCCAAGCAGCGAGAGGCCGTCGGCGTTCTTGATCACCGGCGCGATCAGGCCTGCATCGCCAAGCGAGACCGCCATACCGATGTTGATCGCGCGGTGCATCTGGATGCCGCCTTCGGTGAAGGATGAGTTGACAATCGGGAAGGCTTTGAGGGCCGCGACCGAGGCGAAGACGAAGTAGCTGGTGAACGTCAGGTTCACGCCGTCGCGGCTGAAGGCTTCCTTGTTAGCCTGGCGGTGCGCCGCCACCCGGCCCAGATCGGCCTCCATGATGGTGGTGACGTGCGGGGAGGTGTGTTTGCTGCGCGCCATGTGCTCGGCGATCTGTTTGCGGAGCGGGGTGAGCGGCAGGATCTCGCCCGCCTCGGCGGCGAGGGCTGGCGCGGCCGCCGGGATGGCGGCCGGGATGGCAGCCTGACGGCCCGCCAGGTAAGCCTCCACGTCTTTCTTGGTGATGCGCCCGCCCTGACCGGTGCCCGTAAGCTGATAGAGATCGATCCCGTGCTCGCTCGCCATGCGGGCGACCACCGGGGAGATGAAACCCAGCGAGCGGTCGCGGCCGGGGGCGACCGCGCCCTCGGCGATCGGAGCGGGGCTGGCTGGTTCGACCGGCGCGGGGGCTGGGGCCGCGGCGGGAGCGGCGGCCTCGACCGGGCCGCCAGCCGGCGGCTGCTCGCCAGGCTGCCCGATCCAGGCCAGCAGCGTGCCGGCCTTAACTGTGGCGCCTTCGGGCACGAGCGTCTGCAGCAGCACGCCTTCGCCCGGGCTGGGCACTTCGGAGTCCACCTTGTCGGTGTTGATCTCGACCAGCGGCTCGTATTCGGCCACGGCTTCGCCGGTGGCTTTCAGCCAGCGCGTCAGCACCCCCTCCACCACAGACTCTCCCAACTGGGGCATGATTACCTGGATTGCCATGCGTCCTCCTCAGGAATACTCAACGGGCTGCTCCGGCGCATCTGAGCAGCTAGAAGATCTCGGGATAACTGCCCGGGTCGACTTCGCGCAGCATCTCGTAAACGGCTTTGAATATCGTGTCCACGTTTGGCTTGGACCAGTAGTCGCCGTCCGAGCCATAAGCCGGGCGGTG
>JADYYC010000081.1 GCA_020853835.1 Anaerolineales bacterium | reverse complement strand
CCTTCCGCCAGCGCAGCCGTCAGGCGCAACCCCAACGCGCGCACTTCGGGCGCTTCCGCCCCCGCCAGGTGATCCACCAGCAGGCGCACGTCGGGGATGGTGGCGTCGGAGACGTAGGTGGGGTTTGGCTTGGCGTGAAAGCGCACCGTTTGTGCCAGGTCGTGAGCCAGCAGGAAATCTGTCAGCAGCAGGTCGTACGCCAGCTCCAGCCCGACGTTGTCCAGGATGAAATCCACCCGCGCCAGCCCATCGGGGGGATGAGTGATATACGCGGCAGCCTCAGCCGTCTGATCGATCAGCAGGTGCGCCAGGCGCTGCTCACCCTCGTGGCTGGCGGGGGCTTCGCCGCCGGCCGGCCAGACGCTCAGGTCGGCCTGGTTGCCCCATATAGCGGTATGCAGCAGGCGCTCCAGCGCTTCGCGGCAGTCTCCAGCAGCGTCCGCCGCCAGGTCGGCCGCGGCCTGCTGGAGCTGGGCAAGTACGCCGCGCATACCGGCGCGTTTTTCGCTTTGGAATGGATCCACCCCGTGCGTCGCCCCGGGTTCGTAATAGCGCGTCGCCTCCAGGACGCGCCGGTAGAAATTCATCTCGGCTGGGAAAAAGGGGGCCTCCAGCCAGGTTTGCCCCAGGAAAGGCTGCATCCAGCGCTCCCATTGGGCGATATCCGGCGCGTGCTCGCCCTGCACCGGGCGAAGCGTCCCGTGCGGCATCTCGTCTGCCAGCGCGGCGAGCTGATCGCGGACATCCGGCGGCCAGTCGCCGTTTTGGATCGTCTTCCGGGCGATGCCGGGCAGGCGCGTCGTCAGGGTGCGCTCGGCAAAGGAGCCGCGCTCCAATCCGCGCAGCGGCGCAGGCAGATTGATCTCGACCGTGCCGCTTTCACCGTCCACACGCAGCCGCTGCCCGCTCGCCAGGCGGCTCAGGTCGATCTGGTCCACGCAGGGGATCTCGCCGATGATACAGCCGACCGCGGTGATCGTCTCGCAGCTGGCGTTGACAATGGCGAGCGGCGCCAGCCCGGCGGCTTTGAGCCGGTAAAGGGTGTAGGAGCCCACCGTGGAGCCCTTGCCGGTTGGAAAAACCAGCACCTTCCCGGCGATCGACCGGCCTTCAAGGTCGTGTCCGCGCTCGACAACCTGCCCGCTCTCCGGATCGACGCCCCCGTAGAACGAAATGCCCTGTGCGCTGACCAGCGCTTCGCCTTCGACGCGGCCGGGGTAGATCTTGCGCCCTTGCAGCTTCAATGGAGTTCCCCCAGCGCAAGCGCCACCGTCTCTTCAAAGGATTGGAAGCGCGTCTTGAAGCGATTTTTTGCAAACGCGTAATAGCAGGCCTTGGCGCTGTCGGTGGCGAGCGCGTGAAAGCGGCCCTGGATCGGGGCGACCACACAGCAGGTATCGACGGCGAACTTTGCCCCGCTGGCCTCGATCGTGCGGGTGTACCCCATGCGGTCGGCGATCTGTTTGGTGGGGCGGGCGGTGGTGATCCAGAATTCGCGCTGCACCCGGCGGCCCTCGAGCAGCGCAGCCAGGCGGGCGATCTCATGGATGGTCAGGTGGGGGCAGCCCAGGCTGACAAAATCGATTTCATCCCGACCGGCGTCGTTCAGCGCTTCCACGGCCTGATCCAGCGCACGTTGATCGACGCAAACCTGCGCTTCGGGAGGTGGGTAAGCCGCCGCCTCGGGCGTGACGCCGGGGATATGAAAGAGCGCCGCCCCGCCGTAGGTGGCCAGGCTGGCGCAAAGCGACTTGAGCTCCTCCACCGAAGCGCGCTCGATGCCGCTGATATACGCCACGCTGCGCTTGCCCGCAGCCTGCATCGCCTCGCCGGCGGCCTTGCCAAGCGCCCCAAACTGGTACGAGCCCTCGATCTGGGTTGTGACCCGGACGTGCAGGTCGGGCCGGCGCGCTTCATCCAGATGATAACCATAGGCGGGCGTGCGGCCGGTCAGGGCGGCGGCCAGGGCGCTTGGCCCGCCCTCGCGGTTGCTGCGCGCCCCGAGCACGGAGTTCGCATAGCACACCGCGCTGCTCTCGGCCCAGGCGATGTGTTGACCGTAGTGCGGCAGGTTGCCCGACAGGTACGGCGTGCAGGTGCAAGTGACCGTCACCCCCATGCGTTGGAAGGCCTCCAGCACGCGTTGCTGCTGGCGGGCGAACTCCGGCTCGATCCCAAGCGCCTGCCAGTTCTCGACGTCCATCCCGGCCGGGTTGAGGGTGGTCAGGACGCGCGCCCTGCCGCCCCCTTCGGCCATCTCTTCCAGGAACTTCAACCCTGCCTCGCCCAGGTTGTCATAGCTCACTCCGGCGATCTGGACCGAGCTGACCGGAACCAGGCGGCGGGCGCCATAAATCTCGCCCAGGGCTGCCAGGATCTCCATCGACTTGCGCACAGCCCGGCCCTGGCGCCCGTCCAGCATCTGCCGCTCTTCCTGGGTCAGTTCCACTCAGCCCTCGCGATCCGGGAGGAAGCGCCGCAGGTCCACTTGCGGGAAAGGCGCTTTTTCGAAGGATTTGCCGCGCACATCGAGCGGCCGGGTCAGGTCGAAGCCCACCCGGGTGGTGGCATTGTCGCCCGGCTCGGCGGAAGGGTCCAGGCTCGAGCCAGGGGATTTATCGAACACAAGCATGCGCCGGTCGCCCTGGAAGCGGGTCGCCATCGCCCATTCGACCGCCAGCGGGTTGTAGAGGTCGATGTCGGCGTCGACCACGAAGACGTGCTTGCATGAGCGATGGCCCTCGAAAGCAGCCCGGATGGCTTTCACGCCGTCGTCCTCGTGCTGTTTGTCGATCTGCACCACCGCGTGCAGCCAGGAACAGCCGCCCGGGCTCACGTTAACGTCCAGGCAGCGCACGACCTCGTTGACCTTGCGAAAGATGGTCGGCTCGCGCGGCATGCCCATGAGCAGCTTGTGCTCGAGCGCTCCGGGAAGCAGGGCCTGCCAGATGGCGTCGCGCCGGTGGGTGATCGCCTTGACCTCCAGAACCGGCTCCTGGCGCACGATGTCGTAGGTCTCGGTCAGATCGACAAAAGGGCCTTCGGCGTGCAGGCGGTTGAGGTGAACCGTGCCTTCTAACACGAACTCGGTCTCCGCTGGGATAAGCAAGTCGACCGTCCGGGCGCGCACCACTTCGAGCGGCTGCATGGCATTTGCGATCTCAAGCTCGTCCACCCCGATCTCGACCGAGGTGGCGGCGGCAGCCAGCACGTTGGGCGGGTTGCCGATGCAGACTGCCACGTCGAGCGTCTCCAGATCGCGCAAGAAGGTGTCAAAATGGCGCGAGCGCACGATCCGCATCGCCATTTCTGTGGGTGAAAACTGCATCAAGCGGTGGAAATCGGCGTTTTGACCGTAATCAGGGTGACGGGCGATCACCACGCCGGAGGAGATGTAATTCCCGCCGTCCAGGTCGCAGTGGCGCAGGATCGGCAGCCGCTCCAGGTCCGGCTGGTCGATGATCACTTCCTGGCACGGCGCCTGTGCGACGACCCGGCACGGCGCGCGGTTGGCGATGGCCCTGGTCATAAAGGGGATGATCTGCGCGACCGGGATCTCGAAATAATCTGCAAAGGCAGGTTTGCCGCAGAACAGGTTGCCCACCACCCGGAAGGGCGTTTCGAGCACCTGCTCGAACAAGACCGGCTGCGGCTCGAGCTGCTTGAGCACAGCCGCGATCTCGTAGGTCTTCGAGATGGGCGCCGTGATCCTGACCAGATCGCGGCGTTCGTCCAGGCGGGCAAGGTATTTTCGCAGAGACATGGCAGGTCGTTTGTTTTGTCCGGGG
>JADYYC010000080.1 GCA_020853835.1 Anaerolineales bacterium | reverse complement strand
TCGCGCCCCGCCTCGGGCGTGATCTGGCGGACGATCTCTTTGTTCGTGTTCCAGGGCTGGTTTGGCAGGCTGTCATCGAAATAGAAGGCATAGTTGCCCAGGCCAACCCCAAGCCAGGGGGCGTTCTCAAATGTGTGCAATGCGGTGACCCAGTACACGAAGCGCTGCTCCACGGCGATGAATTCGAGATAGCTGCGGTTGCGGCTGCGGGCTTCGGTCCAGTAGCGCCACAAGCGCGAGAAATAGGCGTTTTGCGAGCCAGCCACAAAGACCACAGCCATCACGATTAAGACGACCGAGAGCACTTCCAGGATCCTGCGGCGCACTGATTTGTGCGAGGCGGGGCTGGTTTTGTGGACCTGCCAGCGGTAGAGCGCAAAGCCCACCACGGCCAGCAAAGCCAGCAGAAAGATACCGGTGCGGGAGAAGGTGAAAATCAGCACCACCACCGCCCAGCCGAGCAGCCCCCATTCAACCGTCAGCCGCCGCCAGCGCCAGGGGAACACGCTGCGGTCTTCGAGCACCGAGGCGATCAGCCAGGGCAGCAGCAGGAAGCAAATCTGTTCGGCGAACCATTTCGGCTCGAACGTCAGACCCGAGATGCGGGAGGTGAACAGCTTGCGCGTCGAGACGAACTGTTGCAGCGTGTTCGCAATGCGGTAATACAGCGGGTGATAGTGGATCACGATGGGTATCTGCAGGCTTCCCCACAGGAGCGCCAGCCCCATCCCGGCATACAGCCAGCGGAGCGAAAATTTCAGGTCGTCCCAGCTCTCATGAAGCAGGACGGTGGTGAAATAAAACGAAATTCCAAGACCGAGGGTGATCAGGTTGCGGATCAGGCGCGAGACCGGCGTGACGCCCCGAAAAGCGTCGAGGTCTGAGGTGAAGGCGAACATCGAACTGATCAGCGCGATCAGCGCAAAGGCCAGCAGGGGCAGGAAGGTGCGCGGCAGCGGCCGGCGGATCAGGCGCGGGATGGTGAGCACCAAGAGCAGGATCGCCAGGGGATAGATGGCAAGCGGTCGCACCAGGGTTCGCCCCCCGATCCCTGGGGGGAAGAACGGAAAACTGGTCACCGGCAGGCTGATGAAGAACACTACCCAGGCGATGCGGGCCAGGCCATCCGTCAGGCGCCTCCAATCGAAACTGTTCAAGAATCTCTCCACAAACGTGAAATGACCATCAATTGGAATAAGAGCCAGGCCAGAACCCCGATCAGACCGCCAACCAGGATAAAGGTTGAGCTGGGGCGGATCTGGCGGACGTCCAGGTCTTGTTTGCGCTGGACTTCGATGTTGGGCGAAAAGCTGAGGCTGTCCTGCGATGCAGCCGTAAACTGGCGCGTCAGTTCGTCCTGCTGAGCCGAGAGCTGGTCGACCTGGCGTTCCAAAGCCGCGATCTCCGCTTCCAGCACGGGCTCCGCCGAGTCGATCCACTCCAGATAGGCGGAAAGGGGCGCCTCGGAGGGCGGCTGGGCGTCCAGCAGGGAGGTCCAGGCCGGCGTGAAGCGCGCGGGCGAGGAGACCAGCGCCAGCAGACGCCAGCGCTGCTGCATGTCCAAAGGAGCGTCCGTCGGCGTTTTTACCCCATCCCGCCATTCGTTCAGGGCGGTCTGGGTCGCCTGCAAGTCCTGGATGCGCAGGCTGGCCTGCAGCCGGGCGTCTTTGACGGCCTGCAGCTCCTGATCGACCATGAAGGTCTGGCGAGCGGAATCGACGGCCTGGCGCACCTGCTCAACGACGACGTCGCTCCAGGCGGTGGCAACCTGGCGGGCGCGCGGCTTGCTGGGGTGATTGGCGATCAGGTCCCAGTTGCCGGTCGAACGCCATTCCGCGTCCAGCATGCGCCGGAATTCGTCCAGGCTGACCGAATTCCAATAGGGGTCCAGGGCGCGCAGCCGCTCCAGGGCCGGCTGGACAAAGCGGTCCAGGTAGATGGCCGCGCTGAGCTGCGACATTTGCCAGTAGTGATAATTGTCCAGGTTGGAATACTTAGGATTGGCGAGCGCCTCGAAGATGGTATCCGAGTACATTCGATACGGGTTGAGGGCTATGTAAATCCGGCTGTCCGCGCGGTAATGGGAGGGCCAGGCCATCGACAACCCCCATCCTAACAGGGAGCCGATGAAGAGCGCAGCCAGCATCGACGGCCAGCGATGGAGGAGGTTATAGAGCGCGTCGCGCAATGTCCAATGTCGGTTCATGTGAATTTTCTTGGGTCTCAGTCTGGGGAGTGTGAGGGCTGGCGGCTTCTCCTGCGGCGATATGGGCGGCGGCTGTGATAAGTCCGAGCAGGATCCAGATGTCTGGAATGACAAAGGAGTCGAACGAAAGGGCTGAAAGGCCAAAGGCTGCCAGCCCGCACAGGCTGGCGGTGCCCCAATACTTCCACTCCCTGTCGGGGGAAAGCCAGAGATACATGGCATAGCCGAAGTTAACGATGATAAAAACGGTGAAGGTGATCCAGCCGATGATTCCGGTTTCGGCGAGCAGGCGCAGGAAGAAGTTCTTCGAGGTAATCAGGCGGTCGCGCCCCAGCTCGGGCGTGATCATCAGCAGGACCTCGGTCACCTCGGAGACCGGGCGGTAGGGCAGCATCTCTTCGAAGTAGAACGCGTAATTTCCAAGCCCCACCCCCAGCAGAGGGTAAGCCTGATAAATGTTGAAGGCTGCCTCGGCGTAGGTCACGCGGGCGTCCATGCCGAGATGGCTCATGTAACCCATGAAGGTGGCGCCGGGGTTGTCCCAGTAACTCCAGATGCGGGCAAAGAATGGGTTGCGTTTGCCGATCAGGTAAATCGGCGTGAGGATCAGGATCAGGGCAGTCAGAACCCAAAGGGTCTCTTTGAATCTGCGCCTCAAGGTGGAGCGTGACAGGGAAAGCGGGAATGCCATCTGGCGCGTCGAGTTGCGCGGGTGAAACAGCGCAAACCCGATCAGGACGACCAGGATCAGGTTCAGCAAGCCGGCGCGCGAGTAGGTGAAGGGCAGCAGGACGACCGCCCAGCCGAGCAGCAGCCATTCCACCGTCAGGCGGCGCCAGCGCCAGCGAAAAACCGTGGCGTTGTTCATGACCGCCGCCAGCGTGTACGGCAGCAGCAACAGGATGATCTGTTCGGCAAACCAGTGCGGCTCGTAGGTCATGCCCGAGATGCGGTCGTACAACAGGCGGCGGATGGATACCCGGCTTTGCAGGCGGGTCAGAAACGCAAAGAAATCGGCGCTGGGGGAAATCAAGTAATATGCCTGCAACGACCCCCAGGCCATCGCGATGGCGATGCCGGTATAGATCCAGCGCAGGGAAAAGCGCAGGTCGGCGCGGTTCTCGGGCAGCAGCGCGATCGCCAGGAAGAACGCACAGCCGATGGCGAGCGTAAACAGGCCGCGCAGCACGCGCGATTCGACCGTGATGCCCAGGGCGGGTTCGATGCCGCGCAGCAGCGAGATCGTCGAGGAAACCAGGGCCACCAGGGCAAACAACAGTAAGGTGAGCAAGTTTTTCGGAAGCGGCTTGCGAAGCAGGCGCGGCATGACCGAAAAGGGGATCAAAACGAGCAGCGGATACAACGAGAGCGGGCGGACGAGCGCCTCGCCGCCGATTGCGCGCGGGAAGTAGGGGAAGCTGGTGACCGGCAAAGCGACCAGCATGCCCGCCCAGGCGACCTTCTCGATGCGTTTTCCGATGTGGTTGAGCCGGTCCAGTCTCACGCGCTGCCTTTCAGGCTGATGCTCCCCAGCCAGAAAGCAAACCAAACGACCAGGCCTAACAGGCTTCCGGCCAGCATCAGCTTACCGGTGGGGCGGACCACGGTCCGCTCCAGGCGCGTCTCGGAGATCTTGTCCACGTCCAGCGTGGCCGAAAGCCCCAGGCTCTCCTGCGAGGCCTCGGCGAACTGCGCCGCGGCCGCCTGCTGGCGCTGGTCGAGCTGGTCGTTCAGCTCTTCGAGGTCTGCCAGCTCCGCCTCAACCAGCGGGGCTGCCTGAGCCAGCCAGCCTCGATAAGCGCTCGCCGGGGCGGGCTGGGATGGAAAAGAGTTCAGCAGCACGCTCCATACATGGCCCAGATCGAGCTTGCCCACCTGGCGCCAGAGCTTCCAATGCTCTTCCTGATCCAGGGGGGCGTCAGCCGGGCGGGCGTCCAACTCGAGCAGGGTCTGCTGCATGACCTTGTGCACCTGCCCCAGCCGTTCGATTTGCGAGTGATAAACGAGGCGCTGCTGGGCGATAGCCTGCAGTTGGAGGTCCAGCACCATGGCGCGCTGCGAGGCGAGCACCGCGGTATGCACCCGCTCCACCACCACCTCCTCCCAGGCGGTCACCGCCTGTCCGGCGCGGGTTGGGTCGGGGTGTTCGGCAACCAGGCGCCATTTACCCGCGTTGCGCCAGTACACATCGAGCGATCGGGCCAGGGCGGTCCGGTCAACGCCCTCCCAGTAGGGGTCTGCCGCGCGCAGCCGCGCCAGGGTCGCATCGATCACCTCGTCTGTGAGGATCAACGTGTTCAGGCTGGCCATCTGCCAGTTTTTGAAATCGTTGGCGTTGACGATCTCCACGCCCGCATATTCGGTGCGGATCCGGCCTTCGCTGGAGTTGTAGACATTCAACCCCACGTAAAGCTCGCGCGTGGCGCGATGGGGCGTGGGCCAGACCAATGAAACCCCCCAGCCGAGCAGGCTGCCGAGCACGCAAAACAGCGCCATCCAGGGCCAGCTCCGGGTGGCGTAGAGAATCTCATCAGACAACGACCAGTATTCTGCTCTGTTCAAAACGCCTCGATTTCAAATTCAGAGAATTATACCCAATACGAGCGCCGGTCAAAGAAGAGCAGGGTGAGAACTCCGAGGGCGAGCAAGCTGAAGAAGATCAGGTTTGCGATCAGCGGCGGCTGCACCAGGCAGATGAACGCCAGGCAGCCAAGCGCCAACGAGACGATGTGCATGGCCAGCACAGCTCGGTTGGGATGGATCCCCAGTCGTAGCAGGCGGTGATAGGTATGATCGAGGGCGGCGGTATAGACCGGACGGCCGCGCCGCAGGCGCGAGACCACCACGAGCGAAGCGTCGAAGATGGGCAAGCTGAGCAGCAAGATGGGCACGAACCAGGAAGAGGCCTGATCCGCGTCCAGCGGGTCGTACAGGATGGCTAAAACAGCCATCAGGAACCCCAGGAGCTGGGCTCCAGAATCACCCAGGAAGAGCATGGCGGGGAGGGCATTGAAGAAGTAGAGCCCGAGGCAGGCGCCGATCAAGATGGCGCTGTAATACGCCAGCCAGAACTGTCCCGAATCCAGGGTCACGAGCATAAAAAAGCTGGCCGCCATGCCCCCGATCCCGACCGCCAGGCCGTCCATGCTGTCCACAAAGTTGAAGGCGTTCGTCATCCCCACGATCCACAGCACGGTGATAAACCAGTCGAGATAGAGGTAAATGGGCCCGGAGGTGAAGAAAAATACCTCCGCAATGGTTTCAAAAACCTGGATGTAGATGCCAAGCGAGATGAGCAGCACGGCTGCGATCACCTGGCCGAGCAGCTTGAGCGGCGGCGAGATGGATTTGAAGTCGTCCCACAGCCCGAAGAAGAAGACCGGCAGCGCCGCGACCAGGCAGGCGCGCAATTCGGGCCGGTCAAAGACGCCCAGTAACCAGCTGCAGAACAGGACAGTGAGCAGAAGCGCGACGCCTCCGGCGATCGGGATCGGGCGCTTGTGGGTCTTGTGCAGCGCGCTGCCGGGCCGGTCGATCAGGCTGGTCCGGCGGGCCAACCTGATCCCAACCCAGGAAAAACCGACCATGATCACCAGGGAAACCAGGAGGCATTCAAAAATAAAGAAAATACTGTTGGCGTTGGTGAGCATAAATCGTGAAGGGAGGCGTGGTTAGGGGCGTGTGCTTTACCGATCGCCGGCGTCATCTTCTGCGGGTGCTAAACGAATCGCCCTTCAGGAAGTTGGCAATAAGCGCCACGCAGAGTTTGAGCAGCATCGCCAGGTAGTAGAACCAGTTGAACACAAAAAAATAGCGTTTGGCAAGGTGTTTGCGAAAGTAATAGAAATAGGACTGGTGCCAGGCGATGATCGAGCGGTAAGGTTCGACCCGCGACCCCCCCAGCCCGCCAAAGTGGGTGATCTGGGATTTGGGGTAGTAAACCACTTCCCAACCGGCTTCGCGCGCCCGATAACAGAAATCCGCGTCTTCCTGATAAGCGAAGAAATTCTCATCCAGGTAGCCAATCTGGTCGATCACCTGGCGCCGCACGAGCATGCACGAACCGGATACCCCGGCAACGGTGTGAACCTGGTCGTCGTCGATATAACTCATCTGGTACTGGCCAAACAAACGGCTCT
>JADYYC010000079.1 GCA_020853835.1 Anaerolineales bacterium | reverse complement strand
CCGGTCAGCGGGTCGATGTCGAGCGCAAACGCGCCTGGGTCGAACGTGAAGAATTCGGACGAGATCGGCGTGGAGGTGGGGGCGGGCGTGCTCGTCGGCTGGAGCTCGAACACGCCCGCGGTGGCCGTCGGAACTTTTGTGGGCAGGTCTCGGATGGTTGGGGTTGGGACAGCGGTCGCCGGTTCAGGCTTCGGCGCCGGGAGCGGCGCACAGCCAGCCAGTACGAGGGCTGCCAATAAACAGTGTCCGAATAACCTGCCCATCAAGCGCATTCAACTCACCCCGCTTCAGGGGGTGTTGTGATCAAACCGGTACATGTTGGGGTTGGGCATGGTCGTCTTGCTTGTGGACCCGATCACCTCGTACCAGGTGGTGCCGGGTTTGTAAGAGTAATACGTCCCGTCGGGGAGGGTGAGGAACAAGACGGAATTCTTGTCCGCCCGGTTCCAGACCGCCTCGAACATCTGCCCGTCACGGAAAGCGAAGGCCGGGCCGCTGCCGGTCAGGTTGATATCGATGACCTCGTTCACGCCCGGTTTTGTGCCGAAAGCGTATGAGTGCGGCACGCTCAGCACCACCACGTTGTCAGCCGCGATCTGGGCGTTCGTGAGCTGGTCGATGAGCGCTTCGGTGCTTTCCAGGCTGCTGTCCTGGGCCTCCTGGGTGTCCTGGTAGCGCAGATAGCGCCCGGTCTCGGGGTTGTAATCCCACAGGGTGTAAGCGCTGATAGAGAAGCGCACAAAGATCTGGGTTGCGGGCTTCCCGTTCGGAGGCGTCCCGGGGTTGAAATACATGCCGTCCAGGTTCTGGCGCACGTTATCCATACCCTTGTCCGTGGCGTACTTGCTCAATTCGGCGGTGTTGGTGACCAGCTTGTTGCTGCCGTTTGGGTCCTCGCGGCACATTGGCGGGCAGTTGGCAGAGCCTTCGACGACCAGCCGTCCGGCGAAGTCGGAGTTGGTGAGGCGGCTGAAGGTGCGCGCCTCGGCGCTCCCGAAGGCAAATACAGACTGGTACATGCTGATAAGCTGCTGATCCAACAGGCGCGCCGAGCGGATCGGGCCGACGGTTTGAGCGTCCTGAGACAAGAAGATGGCGTGCAGGCGGGTGAGCCCGAAGTTCTGGTAATAGTCGTAGACGATATCCGCCAGGGACACGCCGTAAGGCGGACGTCCGCCGCGGGGGAAGAGCTGCACTTTGACCGCCAGCGGGCGCCGCTCCAGCAGGCTCTGGTTTTGGACGGTTTTTCCGATCAGCGGGCTGACGTCCGGCGGAAAATCGTGCGGCCCATAGACTGCCTGCGGAGCGCTCGGCTCTGCTGGGGGCTGGGTGGGCGGCGGGACGGCGGTATCGGTGGGCAGGACCTCCTCGGTGGGGATTTCGGTTGGGATCTCGCTTGGCGGCGCCGGCTCAACCGGGGCCGGGGTATTTTTTGGAGCATTGAAGGCGCATGCGCTCATCATAATCATGATCGCAAGGGCCAGTATCAATCGTCTCATCATTCGTTTTTTACGCATCCTTTCTTGTAAGCGCAATCTTGGCTTGCGGGTGAATATCATACCGCAGATGGGGAACTTTGCCAATCACCCCCGAACGAGCCGGATGGGCGTAACCGGCCCGGGGCGGCGGGCATTTGATATAATCAACCGGAAATGATCTCGTCACGCAAGTCCGGTTTCCTGTACCAGACAGCCGGCAAGAGCCTGGTATTTATCGCGGTCGGTTTGTTAGTTTTTGGCTGGCTGCTCGCCACGCCGCCGGGGTTGTTGGGCAAGGCGGATGCAGTCGGTTACGCGGTTTGTCACCGCATCGACGCCCGCTCGTTCCACCTGGGAGAGCGGCAAGCGCCGCTGTGCGCGCGCTGCACGGGGATGTTCCTGGGCGCCCTGCTCGGGCTGGCGTTCCAGCACGTCACCGCCAGGCGGCGGGCTGGCATGCCGCATTGGAGCGTCTGGCCGGTGTTGTTCGTTTTCTTTGCCGCGTTTGCCATAGACGGCTTGAATTCTTACCTGCACTTATTCCCCGGCGCGCCCGAGCTTTACAAACCGGACAACTTGTGGCGGCTGCTGACTGGCACCGGGATGGGGCTGCTGGTCGCGGTCGCGCTTTACCCGACCTTCAACCAGACCGTGTGGAAGCGCCTCGATACCCGGCCCGCGATGAAAGGCTTGCGCGCCCTGGCAGCCCTGCTGCTGCTGGCGCTGTTGATGGACTGGCTGGTGTGGATCGAAAACCCCCTTTTGCTCTTCGTCTTCGGATTGCTGAGCGCCCTGGGGGTGCTGCTGCTGCTGACCATGATTTACACCGTGTTCTGGATGATGCTGCTCAAGGCGGACAATCAGATCGAGCGGCTGGCGCAGATGGCGCTGCCTTTGGCGCTCGGTTTTGGCACGAGCATCGCGCAGATCGCGCTGTTCAACCTGGGCCGCTACTGGCTGACGGGCACCTGGGACGGTTTTCACCTGGGATAATTTGAGCCACAACAAGGAGCGCTTTGTGAGGAGGAGAACATGGAATTGCTGACCGGAGTCTTTAGCGCCTTTGGCCTCTCGGCCAGCGCGGGCTTGAACGCCTACATCCCGCTGCTGACCGTGGCGCTGTTGGCGCGTTTCACTAATCTGATAAAACTGAACTCGCCCTGGGACACCCTGACCAGCCCCTGGGTAATCGGCCTGCTGGTCGTGCTGCTGTTGGTCGAAATATTTGCGGATAAAGCGCCGGTCGTCAACCACATCAACGACGCGGTGCAGACCTTTGTGCGCCCGGCGGCGGGGGCGATCGTCTTTGCCGCCAGCGCGCGGGTGATCAGCGACGTTCATCCGGTGCTCGCGATGGGCGCCGGCATCCTGGTCGCCGGGGGGGTTCACGCGGTCAAATCGGCGGCGGTGCGGCCGGCCGTGACGGCTACCACAGCCGGCGCCGGGAACGTGCCGGTGAGCATCCTGGAGGACGTGATTTCGACCGTGCTCTCGATCATGGCGATCGTGATCCCGGTCTTCATCGCTGTAACCTTGATCCTGTTCACTTCGTGGGTGATCTGGCGTTTATGGCGGAATGCGAATAAAATGCAGATGACAAACGGATCAGGTCAGTGAAAACATAACTATTGAGGAGGATTAGATGAACCAAGACTTTGGCACCCCAATACCGCCGATCGAGGAGTTGCCGCCTCAACCGGCCAAAAAAAGCAATACGGTTTTGATTATCGTCATCATCGTGCTGGTTGTGCTTTGCTGCTGTTGTGTGGTTTTTGGCGGCGCCTTTTGGTGGTTGTGGAACAACGGCGACCAGCTTTTTGAAAGCGTGCTGCCGCAGGTTATGGCGGCGGTTTAGGTTTTTCCCTAAAAGAAAAACTCGTGCGGTGAACGAGCCATACACCGCACGAGTTTTTGGTTTATCTTCCCGCGCCTCATCCGGGAGACTGCCACGCCGCCAAAGAACGGCGGCTCGCAGAGACATAAGGGTGTCATTCCGGCGTGAAGAGCGCTGGCGCTGTGGAAATACTCGCGTGACAAAAGACCTTTACACGGGACAGCAGAGACCGTCATTGCGAAGCCCGCTTTTTGGGCTGAAGCAATCTCCTCGCCGGCTCATCCTGGAGACTGCCATGCCGCCAAAGAACGGCGGCTCGCAGCGACGAAAGCCCCATACACCCGAATTCGCGTCATTTTACCGTTTCGCCTTCGAACAATTGAATCGCCTGCTCGGGATCAAAGCTGAGTGACAACCGCTCGCCCACCCGCGGCAGTGCCAGGTTGGCCGGGAAATCGAACTGGAGGACGAGCCCGCCAGCGTCGATCAGGGCGCGGTTGGAGCGGCCGCGGTAGGACACCTGCCGGACGGTTCCTTTCAGGCGCGCCGGTCCGGCGTTCCCGAGGTGTACCTCGTCCGGGCGGAGCAGGGCGGTGGCTTCGCCGCTCCAACTGGCGGGCTTGCCGGCTGGCGCGATCGAGAACGCCCCAATGGGCGTCTCGATATGCCAGCGTCCATCTCGCGCCTCGATTTTGGCGGGCATGAGGTTTTCCAGGCCCAGAAAGCGCGCCACAAAAACCGTTTTTGGCTCGCGGTAAAGTTCGGTGGGCGTCCCAGTTTGCACGACCCGGCCGGATTCCATCAGCACGATGCGGTCCGCGATGGTAAAAGCTTCTTCCTGGTCGTGAGTCACGTAGAGCGCGGTTTGCTGGCTGGCGCGCAGGATGCCGCCAAGGTCGATCAGCAGGCGCTCGCGCAGGTTGCGGTCTAGCGAGCCGAGCGGCTCGTCAAGCATCAACAGGCGCGGCTGCGGTGCGAGCGAGCGCGCCAGCGCGACCCGCTGCGCCTCCCCTCCGGAGAGGCTGTTCACATCCCGTTTTTCAAAACCGGGCAGGCCCACCAGCTCGAGGATCTCGCCCACCCTGCGGCGGACTTCGGACACCCCCGCCTGCCGCATCCGCAGGCCAAAGGCGACGTTCTCGAAGACGTTCTGGTGCAGGAAAAGGGCGAAATCCTGGAACATCAAACCAAAGCCGCGCAGATGAGTGGGCAGGTCATCCAGCGCCTGCCCATCCCAGCACACCCCTCCCCGGTCGGGCTTCTCAAGGCCGGCGACAATCGCCAGCAAAGTTGACTTGCCGCAGCCGCTCGGCCCGAGCACGGCGACGATTTCGCCTTTGGCGACCTGAAAGGAGACCCCGCTCAGGGCGCGCTTGGCGCCAAAGGATTTATCCAGGTCGTGCACGCCCAAACCTTGATCCGCCGTGCAGGGGGAGGTTTTGCCGTCGCTCTCCATTCTTAAAACTCTCCGATGTCCGCGATGCGGAAGCGCTCGATCGCCAGCATGCTCACCCCGGTCACCAGGCTGAGCAGGGTACTCAGCGCGAGCGCTTTGCCGTGATTGAGGGCGCCGGGCTGGGATAAGAAGCGATAGATCATCACGGGGATGGTCGGGTATTCGGG
>JADYYC010000078.1 GCA_020853835.1 Anaerolineales bacterium | reverse complement strand
GCGCTTCAGATGAAGCGCACAGGAGACGAGCCGCCTCCCCGGGCTTGCGCCCGTTTGCCCCTGCTTGGCCTTGCTCCCGCTGGGGGTTGCCTGGCCGCGCCTGTTGCCAGGCGCGCCGGTGGTCTCTTACACCACCATTTCACCCTTACCGGCAGAGCCGGCGCTGTGTCTCTGTGGCCCGATCCGGCAGGTAACCGCTGTACAGTCCAAAGACTGCCATCCGGCCCCCGCCCCGGGTGTTACCCGACAGCGTGCCCTGTGGAGTGCGGACTTTCCTCTGACCGGGCCTGATGAGACAGGCTCGACCAGCGATCGCCCGACCGACCTGGTAAAAGAATGATACTATCTTCGAGCGCTTCCGTCAATCATGGCTGGCAGGCGCGGGGCGGGTGACTGGAGGTATAATCCCCGGCATGGAATTCAAGCTACATGCCCCTTATAAACCCACGGGCGACCAGCCCGAAGCCATTCGCCAGCTCGTGGAGGGGATCGACAAAGGCTACCGCGACCAGGTGCTGCTCGGCGCAACCGGCACCGGAAAGACCTTTACGATCGCCTCGGTGATCGAGCAGATCCAGAAACCGACCCTGGTGATGGCGCACAACAAAACCCTGGCTGCGCAACTTTACGCCGAGTTCAAAGATTTCTTCCCCGAGAACGCCGTCGAGTACTTTGTTTCTTATTACGACTACTACCAGCCGGAAGCCTATGTGCCGCGCCATGACCTGTACATCGAGAAAGACGCCGACATCAACGAGGAGATCGAGCGGCTGCGCCTGGCTGCTACGACAGCCCTGATCTCCCGACGGGACGTGGTGATCGTCGCTTCGGTCTCTTGCATCTACGGCATCGGGAACCCCGAAGCATACGGCCGGGTGGTGATCAACCTGGAGAGCGGCAACATTTATCACCGCAACGCCCTGCTGCGCCAGCTCATCGAAGGGCACTACGAGCGCAATGATCTCGAACTGCGCCCCGGCACCTTCCGGGTGCGCGGCGACAGCCTGGATGTGGTGCCGGCCTACCAGGACCGGCTGGGTTACCGGATCACCTTCTTTGGCGACGAGGTCGAGCGCATCATCGAGTTTGACAGCGTCACCGGCGAGCTGCGGCGCGAGCTCAAGACGGCCGCGATATACCCGGCGAAACACTTTATCACCGAAGAAGACAAGCTGCGGCGGGCGATTTCCGACATCGAGGATGAGCTGGCCGTCAGGCTGGCGCAATTTCGGCGCGAGGACAAGCTGCTGGAGGCCCAGCGGCTGGAGAGCCGGACGACCTATGACCTGGAGATGCTGCGTGAGGTGGGCTATTGCGCTGGGATCGAAAACTATTCCCGCCACCTGGACCAGCGCGCCGAGGGCACCTCGCCCTGGACGCTGATGGACTACCTGCCGAGCGACTACCTGCTGGTGCTGGACGAATCGCACATGACCATCCCGCAGGTGCGCGGCATGTTCAACGGCGACCGCTCACGCAAGCTGACCCTGGTCGAGTACGGTTTCAGGCTGCCATCTGCCCTGGACAACCGCCCGTTGACCTTTGAAGAGTTTGAGAACCACATGGGCTACACGATCTACACCTCCGCCACGCCGGGGCCGTACGAGATGGAACGCGCCGACCAGGTGGTGGAGCAGATTATCCGCCCGACCGGGCTGGTTGACCCGCAGGTCGATGTGCGCCCTATCGAAGGCCAGGTGGATGACCTGATCAAGGAGATCCACGGGCGGGTTGCGAAAGGCCAGCGCGTGCTCGTCACCACGCTCACCAAACGCATGGCGGAGAAGCTCGCCGATTACCTGATGGAACTGGGGATCAAGGTGCATTATCTGCACTCAGAAATCGACACGCTCGAGCGGGTTGGGATTTTGCGCGACCTGCGCCTGGGCGTTTTCGATGTCGTGGTGGGGATCAACCTGCTGCGCGAAGGGCTGGACCTGCCGGAGGTTTCGCTCGTGGCGATCCTGGACGCCGACAAGGAAGGTTTTTTGCGCTCCGAGACCTCGCTGATCCAGACCATCGGGCGGGCGGCGCGGCACGTGGACGGCAAAGTGATCATGTACGCCGAAAAGAAGACCGATTCGATGCGGCGGGCTATCGATGAGACCGAGCGGCGGCGGCACAAACAAGTGGCTTACAACGAGGCGCACGGTATCCAGCCGGTGAGCATTTTCAAAGCGGTGCGCGATTTGACCGACCAGCTTTCGCTCAAAGCGGTCGCAGAGCCCAAGGGGGAATACAGAGTCAAGGGCGCGAGCGGTATGCCGAGGTCGGAGATGCAGCGCATACTGGCCGAGATCGAGAGGCAGATGAAGGAAGCCGCCAAGGACCTCGAATTCGAGAAGGCAGCCGCGCTGCGCGACGAGATGTACGAGCTGCGCACGCTGTTGGCGGAGGAGAGCAACCTCAAGCCGTGGGAGAAGATCAAGCTTCTCGCGTCGGAAGATGAGTGAGGAGCGGTCTTAATCAGCACAGCAAATCCACAGCTTCTTCACAACTTCTTCACAAGTTCCAGGTATGATGAGATCAGTTGTATGTGAAGTTTAATGTTGATCCATCAGAAAGGAACAAAGATGAAAAAAACCATTTGGATAGCAGCACTGACAGTAATTGGCCTGGCGGCATTTGGCATGGTGAGCTTTGCCAGAGCCCAAACCCCGGCCCCGCCTGCTCCAAACACCCCTTCAAACCCGGGAATGTTCGGGCGGAAGGGATCGATGC
>JADYYC010000077.1 GCA_020853835.1 Anaerolineales bacterium | reverse complement strand
CTTTGGAAAAGCTCAATCTGTTTATGCATCGAAAAGAGAAGAATACCAATCTATCATCACTGCTGTTCATCGGGTTGATGGGGATAATTGCATTTTCGTTGATGGTCTGGATCACGCCGCTTGGCGCTGGCGTCACTCCGGATTCGACAACCTACCTGAGGGGCGCCCAGAGCCTTATCGACGGAAAAGGATTCTCGCTAGATAACCAGCCAATTACACACTACCCGCCAATGTATTCGTTTTTCCTGGCCGCTTCGAGTCTGTTGGACAAAGACCTCGTTCAAGCCGCGCGCTTCCTGAACGCCATCCTCTTTGCCGTAAACGTCGGGCTTGTCGCTGCAGTCGTGTATTGTGCGGCGGGTCAGAATTTCTTGGTCACCCTCCTGGCGGTAGTTTTCTTATTGACCACAACGCCTCTAATAGAAATTCACATCACTGCCCTGGCAGAGCCGCTTTTTATCGCGTTCTTCCTGGCTGGAATAATTCTTTTGTCGCTGTACGTTGTGAAGCCAACCCCATTTTTGCTCATCGCGTCTTCTCTATGCTTCGGCCTTTTACCAGTGACGCGTTATATCGGCGCGTTTTTCCTTCCGCTGGCGTGGGTCATCGTCTTTTTCTTCTCCTACAAGAGAGCCATCCGCCAGCAGAGCAACAGGTTTCGAGATGCGCTGATCTGGTTCTTGTTGTCTCTTGCGCCTTTAGGCCTTCTGATTGTGCGTAATACTATAGTGGCGGGCTCATCCACGGGACGCAGCCTGGTGATTCATCCGCTATCCGTATCTATATTTGTAGATGATGTCCTCAGGACGATGGTGGGTTTTGTCACGCCGGTCCCAATCCTGCGCGGCGTGGGGCTGGCGACCTTGAATATGCTGTTTGTTATCCTTGTTACGCTGCTCATTGTCTTTTTTGTCGTCTTTATCAAACGATACACCCCAAGCCTCGACTGGCGTTCTTTTGAGTTTGTGGTTGGGGTATTCTGCCTTGCGTTTTCCATCAATTACTTGTTGGGGCTATTTTTCTCGAAGACATTCGTTGACGCCGCGACGCCGGTAGACATCCGTATTATGTCGCCAATCTTCCTGCCCCTGGTTATTTGGGTGTTCTCGACAACATGGTTGGTCTCCGGCACGTTGAATAAGCCTGTGGTTATGTGGGGTTTTCTGTTTCTGCTTGTCCTTGTAATGATCTCAAAAACGCCCAAATCCATTCATGCCCTTGTGGGGTTTCAAAAAAACGGCTTGTATTACACTTCCAGGCAATGGCAAGAGTCGGAGACGATTAAATTCATCAAATCTCTCCCCGAGGGCGTCAGGATATACTCCAATGCGCCGGACCCGATTGGTTTTCTGACCGAAAAGCAATCTCAAATTTTGCCTTACAAAGAGAATATCACGACGAGGATAAAAAATCCTCGCTACGACGACGAAGTGCAAGCGATGTGCGAAGACGTCCGAGAGAACAGAGCAATCGTGGTGTACTTCAAGGGGATGGAGAGATCCTATCTCACCACTCGAAAAGATTTGGAAGCCGCCTGTCCAGTGTCTGTTCTAAGGCGCTTTCCGGACGGAATTATCTATGCCAGGTAGCGCGAGATGAGCCTTTACTTTGCGGCCTGTTCGCCCGGACTGGAAGGGCTGGTGGAGCGCGAACTGCAAGGCCTGGGATATAAGCAGACTGTTCAGCGCCTTGAAGGCGGCCCCTCCGAGAACGAAGCGGGCGGCGTCTCGTTCGAGGGGGAGGCGGAGGCGCTCTACCGGGCTAACCTGTGGCTGCGCACTGCCAGCCGGGTGCTGGCGCGCCTGGGGCAGTTTCATGCCGCCTCGTTTTCAGAGCTGCACAAGCGGGCGAACCAGCTCGAATGGGAGAGATACCTGCGGCCCGGCGCCCCGGTGCGGCTGAATGTCACCTGTCATAAGTCGCGCCTGTATCACAGCGGCGCCGTGGCCGAGCGGGTTTTGGCCGGGATTGCCGGGCGTTTGGGCATGCCGAGCCCGGCGCTCACGACCGATGGTCCGGCGGATGCGCCGGTTCAGCTTATCATCGTCCGGCTGGCGCGCGACCGCTGCACGATCAGCCTCGATTCGTCAGGGGAGTTGCTGCACCGCCGCGGCTACCGCCTGGCGGGCGCCAAAGCCCCGCTGCGCGAGACGCTTGCGGCGGCGCTGCTGCTGTCGAGCGGCTGGGATACCTCTGCGCCGCTGCTCGATCCTTTCTGCGGGTCGGGCACGATTGCGATCGAAGCGGCGCTGCTGGCGCTGGGGCTGCCGCCGGGGCGAAACCGGGGTTTTGCCTTTACCCACTGGCCAAATTTCGACCCTGCTGCGTGGGAGCGCATCCTGGGCGAAGCGACAAAGACCGGACCGGCGCGCCAGGCCCCTATCCAGGCTTCTGACCGCGACGCGGGGGCGGTGCGCATGGCGATCGAGAACGCCGCCAGGGCGGGCGTCGGGGATGCGATCGAGTTCAGCCAGCGCGCTTTCTCAGCGATCCAGCCCCTTTCGGGCCCGGGGTGGGTGGTGACCAACCCGCCTTTTGGCGTGCGGGTCAGCCAGAATAAAGATTTGCGCAATCTCTACGCCCAGCTTGGGGCGGTGCTGCGCCGGGCCTGCCCTGGCTGGCAGATCGCGGTGCTGAGCGCCGACCCGCGCCTCACCAGCCAGATGGGCATTGCCACGAAGAGCGCGCTTTCCACGCGCAGCGGCGGGCTTAACCTGCAACTCCGCAGCGGGCGCGTACCCGATGAGTGAGGCGGTTGCGGTGTACCGGGGCTCGAGCAAACCCTTGCTGATCCTGTCTGCCCTGAGCTTCTTGCTTGCGGGCTGCCGCTCGAACGCCATCCTGCCCCTCGCAGAAGTTAGCCCGGCAGCCACGCAATCCACGCGGGAGGCAGCGCCGACCCCCGCCAGCCTCACGCCGGCGCCGCCGACAGGCGCTGCACAAACCGCGTCGCCGACTCCGACTCGCACGCCGGAGCCGGTTTTATCTGCCCTGGAACCGCCTGCGGAGCGGACCCGCTACAAGCTGGAAGCCTGGCTGGATTACGCCCTGCACCGCTTGAGAGTGGTGGAGCGGATCGAATACACCAACACGACCGCAGAACCACTGGCGGCGATCCTGCTCGTTATCGAGCCGCTGCGCAACCCCGGAACCTTCGAGCTTGGGCATGTGTTCGACGCGGCGGGTCAGCGGGTGACGAATTATCGCTATGAAGGCCTGGCGCTCTTCCTGCCGCTGGCCGAGGCGCTTGCTCCATCCGAAACGGCGGTGTTCACTATCGAGTACGCCCTGCGCCTGCCAGCGTTAAGCGGGTTGCCACAAAGCCGCCCGCAGCCGCTCGGCTTTAGCGAGCAGCAGATCAATTTCGGCGACTGGTATCCCTTTGTCCCGCCGTACAGCCCCGGGGAGGGCTGGCTGGCGCATCCGGCCGCGGCGGTGGGGGAGCACCTGGTCTACGAGCCAGCCGATTACGACGTGACGCTGCACCTGGAAGGATCCCAGACGCGGCTGGTGATCGCGGCTTCTGGCATGCCGGTCGAAACGGGCGATGGCTGGCAGCGCTATCTGCACAACGCGGCGCGCAGCTTTGCCTGGTCCGCCAGTCCCTATTACGAGGTGCTCAACCAGACCGTTCACCTGGACGGCGGACGGGACGTGACCGCGGCGAGCTATTTCTATCCCTACCACCGCCCGGCTGGCGAGAGCCTGCTCCGCACGCTGGTCGAATCGCTCACCCTTTTTTCGGATCTGTTTGCCCCGTATCCGCGCCAATCTCTGGCCGCGGTGCAGGCCGATTTCCTCGACGGGATGGAGTACGATGGCCT
>JADYYC010000076.1 GCA_020853835.1 Anaerolineales bacterium | reverse complement strand
CCCTGGCAGGGCTGCTCCCCGTCCCCGAAATCCAGTTCCGCAAATATGCCGACCCGGCTCACGAGCAAATCAGCGACATGGGCACGCTGCGCTGGCGCACCGCCAACCGCTTTGCCGCGCCGGCGGTGGTGCGCATCCCGGTGGGTTTTGGCAAGAAAACCGGCGATCCCTGGCACAGCGTCAGCGGGGAGGCGGTCTTTGCGCACCTGCCCGGCTGGCGCATCGCCTATCCGAGCAACGCCGAAGACGCGGTCGGCTTGCTGCGCACCGCCCTGCGAGGCGATGACCCGACCTTCTTCCTCGAGCACCGCGCTCTGCTCGATACACCAGCCGCCCGCCGGCCCTATCCGGGCGATGATTACTGTCTGCCCTTTGGCAAAGCCGCAACCCTGCTCGAAGGCGATCAACTGACTCTGGTGACCTGGGGGGCGATGACGCCGCGCTGCCTGGAAGCAGCCGGGGCATACCCAGGGCGGGTGCGCCTGCTCGACCTGCGCACGATCATCCCCTGGGATCAGGAAGCTGTGCTGGAGAGCACGCGCCGCACGGGCAAGGTGCTGATTGTGCACGAAGACACGCTCACCGGCGGCTTTGCGGGAGAGATCACCTCCGTCATCGTAAGCCGGGCGTTCACCGATCTGGACGCGCCGATCGAGCGCCTGGCGACTCCCGACGTCATGATCCCCTACAACATCCCGATGATGAACGCGGTCGTCCCATCCGTCGCGCAGATCCGGCAAAAGATCGGAGAGCTGTTGGCGTTCTAAGCTGTCGGGGCGACGTTTAGTGCGTCAGAATCTGAGAAAGGAAGAGCCGGGTGCGCTCTTCTTTTGGGTTGTTGAAAATCTCTTGCGGGGTGCCGTTCTCCACGATCAGGCCTTCGTCGAAGAAGAACATGCGGTCTGCCACGGCTTTGGCAAAGCCCATCTCGTGGGTGACGACCAGCATCGTCATCCCGCTGCGCGCCAGCCCGATCATGACGTCCAACACTTCCTTGATCATCTCGGGGTCCAGCGCTGAGGTGGGTTCATCGAACAGCATGATCTTGGGCTGCATCGCCAGGGCGCGCGCGATCGCCACACGCTGCTGCTGACCCCCGGAAAGCTGACCGGGGAATTTTTCGGCCTGTTCGGGGATGCCCACACGCACCAGGAGCTGCCGGGCGATCTCTTCCGCTTTTTCACGCGGCCATTTACGCACCTGGATCGGCGCCAGGGTGATGTTTTGCAAAACGCTCATGTGCGGGAACAGGTTGAACTGTTGGAAGACCATGCCGGTTTCCATGCGCACTTTTTCGATGTTGTGCACGTCCCTGGTCAGCTCGGTCCCATCCACGATAATGGTGCCGCGCTGGTGATCCTCCAACCGGTTGAGGGTACGGATGAAAGTGGATTTCCCAGACCCAGAGGGCCCAAAGATCACGATCACCTCGCCCTTGTGAACCGTCATGTTGATCCCCTTCAAAGCCTGGAAATGTCCAAACCATTTTTGGACGTCGCGACAGATAATGATCGGCTCGTTTAGGGTCTCGTCCGACATCGTTGTTCCTCCTGGCTGCTCAAGTTCCTGCGAGTTCGTCCCCTATTTTAGCATTGTTTTTTCAATAGCGTGCGATGAGCGCCAGATTTGCGCCCGTCAACTCGACCAGCGCCTCGACCGGCAGGCGAATATCCAACCCGCGCTGGCCTCCGGAGATGTAGATTTCGTCGAAAAGGATCGCCGACTCGTCGATCAGCACCTCAAAACCGCGGTTGAGCAGCGCCAACGGAGAAATGCCGCCCGCCTGCAAGCCGGTCAACCGCTCGGCGTCGCGCTCGGTCGGCAGGTTCACTTTTTTTTCACCCACCGCTTTCGCCAGCGCTTTGAGATCGACCGTCCCCGGTCCGGGGACAAGCGCCAGGATTGGTTTGCCCTTCCCCTCGCGCGTGACGACGATGGTCTTGTAGACTTGTTCTGGCGGAGCGCCCATGTGCTGCGCCGCCTCCATCGCCCCCAGCTTTTCGGCGGGCAGCTCGAAGGCGGTGTAGGGGATTTTGCGCGCATCCAGCAAACGCGTGACGTTATTTGGCTTCATCGCTTTGCTTTTTGACCCGTGCCACGAATCAACCTGACAACGGGAGCCTCAACGTGAACTGAGCTCCGCCCGCAGGGAGGTTCGCCGCCTGGAGCGAGCCGCCGTGCTCCTCGGCCAGCTTTTTTGCGATCGCCAGCCCGAGCCCGGTTCCGCCTCCCTCGCGGCTGCGCGATGCGTCCACGCGGTAAAACCGCTCGAAAATCCGGTCGAGCGCGCCTTCAGGTATCCCGGGGCCGCTGTCGGCAATGCGCACCTCAACCTGGTCGCTTTGTTTCACAACCTGCACCTGCACCCGCCCGCCGCCCGGCGTGTAGCGCAGCGCGTTCGACAGCAGGTTGCTCAAGACCTGCTCCAGCCGCAGCGGGTCGGCCTGGACAATCGCCTGCTCCGCGCCAATACCCTCGAATGCCAGATCGATATGGCTCAATTCTGCCTGGGGACGGAAGCGCTCAAGCGAGCGCTGTACCACCTGGGTCAGGTCCACCGCCCGCCGCTCGAGCTTCAATTCACCCGATTCGGCCAACGCCAGCGTGCGCAGGTCGTCCACCAGCCGGGTGAGGAGCAGGTTTTGATCCAGCAGCGGCGCGAGCGATTCGGGCGTCAGCGGATACAGGCCATCCTGGAGGGCCTCCAGGCTGGCGCGCTGGACCGCCAGCGGGTTGCGCAACTCGTGAGCGACGTCAGCCGTCATCGAGCGCCGCCGCGCTTCGGCCTCCTGGAGCGAATCCGCCATGTGATTGAAGGTGCTCGCCAGAAGCGTCAGCTCATCGTCCCCCTTGATCTCCACCCGCTGCGAGAAGTCGCCCTCTCCCAGGCGCCTGGCGGCCTGGGTCAGCTCCCGCACGGGGCGCATCAGGCTGTAGGAGAGCGCCAGCGCGAGCAGAAGCGACAGCCCGCCCGCGATCAGGCTTGCCGTGCGCGCGGCGGCGTTCAAGCGCCGGATCAGGAAGAGTTCATCGCGGGCGTTAAAACCCATCCCGCCCTCCGCCAGAAGATACCCCACCGTCCGCCCGTCAACCTCGATGGGGATGGCGCTCCTCCTTTCCGAGGCGTTCAACACCCGATTTGTTCCAACCGGGGCGGTGTCAACCAGGACGTCTCCGTTCTCTCGCGCAAGGCGCAGCCTCTGGAGGTTCATGCCGCCCATCCCGCGCATCATCCCACGTCCCATGTTTCCAGGACCGCCCCCGTTTACAATGCCCTGCTGTTCGAGCAGGCTCTCAACGCCGCTCCAGGACCCCTGTTGGTGGAAATAGTCCTCCAGCGCGGCGGCAAGGCTCCCGGTCCCGACCATCCCGCCGCGCAGCATGAACGAACGCACCGCCACGTTGACGTTCTGGCGCGCGATCAGCACCACCCCCAACACGGAGACGAGCACCACCAGGAAGAACGAGAGGAATAATCTCAGCCGCATGAATTTATCAACCCCATCCGCCCGTCATTGGTCGGGACGGATAAACCGGTAACCCACGCCAAAAACAGTTTCGATATAGCGCGGTTTTTTTGGATCAGCTTCCAGCTTGGCGCGCAGGTTTTTGATGTGGGCATCGATCGTGCGCTCGTACCCCTCGAAAGCGCCGCCCTGGGTGGCTTCGAGCAGTTGCAGCCGGCTGAACGCCCGGCCAGGCTGGCCGGCCAGGGCGGCGAGCAGGTTGAATTCGCTCGGCGTGAGATCCAGGGGGGTTCCGGCGCGGTTCACGCGGTAACCCTGCAGATCGATCTCCAGGTCGGCAATCCGCAGCACCTGCGGGGCGTCCGGTTCCATCTCGCTCCGGCGCAGCAGCGCCCGCACCCGCGCCACCACAATGCGGGGCGAGAAGGGCTTGGCGAT
>JADYYC010000075.1 GCA_020853835.1 Anaerolineales bacterium | reverse complement strand
TAGACCGTGTGCCCCAGTTGAGCCAGCTGCATCACGCCCGCGGGAAAGAGCCCCACCCGGTGTTCAAAAGCCCGGCGTTCTTTTGGAATTCCGATATTCATGTGACACCCTTTCACTTACATAGATCTCAGTTTTTTGTCAATAAGACTTCGCGGATGGCGGGCAAAGCCCAGTCGATGGTCTCCCGGTCGATGATGAGCGGAGGCGCAAAGCGGATGACGTGTTCGTGAGTTTCTTTGGCCAGGATGCCGCGCAGTTTGAGCGCCTCGCAGAACCGGCGCGCCCCGCCGGCCTCGGGCTTGAGCTCCACCCCGACCAGCAGGCCGCGCCCGCGCACCTCTTTGACATGCGGGCTGGGGATCTCTTCGAGCTGCTCGATCAGGTACTGGCCCAGCGCGGCCGATTTCTCAACCAGGCCTCCGTCGCGGATGACGCGCAGGGCGGCGCGCCCGATGGCCGCCGCAAGCGGGTTGCCGCCAAAGGTCGAGCCGTGCTCGCCGGGGTTGATCAGCCCCATGATGGGCTGGTCGGCGAGGGCCGCCGAGACGGGGTAAAATCCGCCCGAGAGCGCTTTGCCGATGATCATGATGTCGGGGCGGACGCCTTCGTGGTCGCTGGCGAAGAGCTTGCCGGTGCGCCCAAGCCCGGTCTGGATCTCGTCGGCGATCAGCAGCACGTTATTCTCGTCTGCGATCCGGCGCAGGCTGCGCAGGAAGCCCTCGGGCGGCATGACCACGCCCGCTTCGCCCTGGATCGGCTCGACCATGATCGCGGCGGTGTTTGGCGTGATGAGCCGGGCGACCGCTTCGGCGTCGCCATAGGGCGCCATCACAAAGCCGGGGGTGAAGGGGCCGAAATCGTCGCGGTAGAGGGGTTCCGAGGAAAACGAGATCACGGTGATCGTGCGCCCGTGGAAGTTGCCATCGAAAACGATGATCTCGGCCTGGTGGCGCGGCACCTTTTTGACTACATAAGCCCATTTGCGGGCGATTTTGAGGGCGGTCTCGACCGCCTCGGCGCCGCTGTTCATTGGCAGCGACATCTCGTAGCCGGTCATCTCGCTCAGTTCCTGGTAGAACAGGGGCAGTTGGTCGTTGAAAAACGCGCGCGAGGTGAGCGTCAGTTTTCCGGCTTGCTCGACCATAGCCTTCAAGATCTCGGGGTGGACATGGCCCTGGTTGAGCGCCGAGTAGGCGCTCAGGCAGTCCAGGTAACGCCGGCCTTCCACGTCGTAAACCCAGACCCCTTCGCCGCGTGCGATGACCACGTCCAACGGGTGGTAGTTGTGTGCTCCGTACTTCTCGTCTAGCTTGATGTATTCTTCGGATCGCATAACAGTCTCCTTTTTAGTTTTCTCAAATCATTGTTGTTTTTTTGGTAGATCGGCATTGGGAAAGCGGGTGGGCAGTTCGACCCGCACGCTGGTGCCCTGCCCCACCTGGCTGGACACGGCGATCGCCCCGTCGTGCTGTTCGATCACCTGGCGGGCGATGGAAAGCCCCAGCCCGACGCCGCGGAAGTAGCGGCCTTCGAGCTCGTCGACGCGGAAGAAGCGGTCGAAAACGTGCGGCAGGGCCTGTTCGGGGATGCCCGGGCCCTGATCGGCAACCTCGACCCACACCATCTCGCCTTCGTTCCCGGCCCGAACCCGCACCGTGCTGCCCGGCTGGTTGAATTTGATGGCGTTGTCGAGGATGGCGGTGAAGGCGCGTTCCAGGCTGCGCGCATCGCCGGGGATTTTGGGCAGGCTGGCGGGGATGCGGATCTTGACCGTCACCTGGTTGTCGATGGCGGGGTGTTTGAGCATCTCCTTGACGTTGTTGAGCAGCAGGCTCAGGTCGATCGGCTCGAAGCGCGGCAGGATCAGATCCATCTCCTGCACGAACAGGATGTCGTTCACCAGGGTGATGATGCGGTTCAGGTTGCGTGAAGCGCTGCGCAGCGCCGCCTGCATCATCTCGCCCTCGAACGACTGGCCTTCCAGGATCCCCGTCTGGACCATGTAGAGGAAGCCGCTCGCGGCGGTGAGGGGCGTGCGCAGCTCGTGCGCGATGGCGCTCAGGAACTCGCGGCGCGCATATTCCTGCTCGGCGAGGCGCTGGTAGGCGCTCGCCAGCTCGCCCGCTTTGAGGCGCAGGTCTTCGATAGCCATCTCGTCGTTTTCGCGCAGCCGCCGGCTGACTTCCTGGACCATGGCGCGGGCGACGCTGGCGCTGCTGCTGAGCAGGCGGTCGAAATCGACCTTGCGCACCTCGATCACCCGCGTGGGGACGAGCGTCCGCACCGTGGCGGCGCGCGGCGCCCGGTGGATCAGCGCCATCTCGCCAAAGAAGTCGCCCCGCTCCAGCACCTTCAGGCGGCGCTCCTGGTCGGCGGCGATGCGCTTGCTCACCTGCACCCTGCCGTTCAGGATGATGTAGAAAATCGTCTCGTAAGCGTCCTCGTGACAGAGGATCGTGCCGGGGGGGTATTCGCAAATTTCTGAATTTTCGAGCAGCGCCTGGGCCTCGGGCTGAGGCAGACCGGGGAAGATGCGCAGGATGATCTCGATGGGCAATACCGGCCCGGCTTCTGGGTGGTCCATTCAGCGCCTCGCAAAGAAAAGAAGTAACACACTGCCGTACTGCCGCCGGTCGAAAAGCTCCAGGTTGGCGAGCGGCAGCTCTTTGAATTCGACGGGGTGGATCTGGACGATCACCCAGGCGTCGGGCGACAGCCAGCCGGGGTTCTGGTCCAGGCCGGTCAGGGCCTGCGCCCACAGCTCCTGGTATTGGGGCGGGGCGATAAAGACGTAATCGTAGGCCTGGGAGGGCGGCCCGGCGAGGTATTTGAAGGCGTCCCGGCGCAATACGACCGCCCCCGCCTCCAGGCCGGTGGCGGCCAGGTTGAGGCGGATGGTCTCGATGGCCTGGGCCTGGCGGTCGATGAAACAGGCGCGCTCGGCGCCGCGGCTCAGGGCTTCGATGCCGACGCCCCCCGTGCCGGCGAAGAGGTCTAAGAACGCGGCGCCCTGGATGTCCGCGCCGAGGATGTTAAAGAGGGATTCCTTCGCCCGGTCGGTGATCGGGCGGGTCAGGTCGCCCGGGACGGAGCGCAGCTTCCGCCCCCGCGCCTTGCCGGCAATGACTCTCAGGCTGTTCATGCTCACGTACACACCACGGCGGAGGTTCTCTCCGCGGTAAAAGATCACGGCATCAGTCCACGCTCTGGCGGACGGCGAGGATGTTTCCATAGGGCGCGATGACCGGCGTGACGCAGCCGGTGCCGAGGATGAAGCGCTCCCCCGAGGTGTCCTGGAGCGCTTCGAGCGCCTCGCGGCGGAGCTGCTCGGGGGTTCCATAGACCAGGGTGTGCTGCGAGGTCCCCCCGCAGACCGCCCCTTTGAAACCCGCCTGCGCCTGCAGCAGCGAGGGCGGCGTCTCGCGGTCGTGCCAGTTCAGGATGTTGGCGGGGTAGTCACGCACGAGCTCGAACATCACCTCTTCGCCGTGCAGGTGGAGCAGCCGCAGGGGCATGTCGAGCGCCGGTTCCAGCGTTTGCAGGTCGTAAGCCCGCCCAAAGGTCTCGAATTCGGCTTCGCTCATCAGCCCGTATTGGGCGTGCTGGACGGCGAAGAAAATCCCGTCGACGCCGGTGGCGGGCAGCGCCTCGATAAAGCGCCGCGTGCTCTCGGTGATGATTTGCAGGCCCGCGTGGAACGCCTCGGGGTGGCGGCGGGCGTGCACCAGGAGCTGCGCCCCGCCCACCAGGTTCTTGGCTTGCGAAAGCGGGTTGAAAATGGTCTGAATGATCGGCGTGTCCGGCGACAGCTCTTTCACCAGCAGGCGCAGGCACTCCAGCTCCTCCGCCAGGTGGCCTTTGTGCGGGTTCAGCACGGGCAGGGCGGCCCAGTCGTCCGGGTGGCGGATAACGCGGCGGGTGTAATCGCGCGTGCCTTCGCTGTTGCCGTGCCATTCGTCCTCCGCCCCCCAGTCTTTGATGCAATATGACGAGGACGGGGTGACTTTGACAAAGTCGAAATCAAAGGTGCGCTGGAAGACCAGGGTGGCGCTTGCCAGCCCCTGGGCGGTCTGGTCGTCCACGGGGAAGTGGCGCCAGAGGGCGACCGGCGGGCGGTCGAGGATCTCCCCGTTCAGACAGGCTTCGAGACGGGCGCGATGGGTTGGCATTTCAGGCCTCCTTTGCTGGCGCGCCGGTCAGCAGGCTGATTTGGGCTCCCAGAAGCTGGCGCAGGATGGCGCGGTGCCCCGCGTCGACGGCGGTGGCGTCCGCTTCGAGGCACTCCTGAGCTTTTTTCCAGGCTTCGATGGCTTCGGGGATGCGGTTCTGTGAGCGCAGGCTGGCGCCCAGGCCGTAATACGCATCCGAGAGGCAGTCGCTCAAGCGCAGCGCCTGGCGAAAATCCGATTCGGCCTCGGGGAAGCGTTTGAAGACGTAGTTCTGCCAGCCGCTGGCGATCCACTGGTGCACGGCCGGGGGCGCTTCGTTTGCGGGATTTTCTGAAGGCTGGTTTTCCATTCTATACCTCCACTGACTGTAATAAGTGACGATCAGGTTAATGCAGGACGCGTTCGAGCACCGCCTGGATTTCAGCCTCTTCGGTTTGCTGGTGGTTGAGGAACTCGACCATGAACGACGAGCGCCGCCCGCGCAGCGCCAGCGGGGCGATCTCTTTCAGGTCCTCGGAGACGACCTGGGCGCGGGCGTCCGCCGCGGCATAGGCGCGGGCGGCTTCGAAAAGCGAGATCTCCGCCCGCAGCGAATCGATCTTCATCTGCTGGATGATCTCCAGCCCCTGCTGGGCGATCTCTTCGGGCAGGACGACGTCGGGGAGCGCATCGCGCGCCGCCTGGATCTCGGCCCGCAGCAGGGCGGTTTCTTCCTGAAATTCGGCGATGGTGCGGCGCGGGTTCACCTGGTAGGCCTGCACGCGGCGGTAGGCTTCGAGGCGCTTGTCGGGCTCGTCCAGCCCGCGCACCAGCACGCGCAGCCCAAAGCGGTCCATGATCTGCGAGCGCAGGTGGCCCTCCTCGGGGTTCATCGAGCCGATCAGGCTGAAGCGCGCCCGGTAGGTGGCAGAGATGGGCCCGCGCCGCACGGTGTAGCGCCCCTGGGCGGCCGCGTCCAGGATGGCGTCGACGATCTCGTCGTCGAGCAGGTTTACCTCGTCGATGTAGAGCAGGTTGCGATCCGCCTGAGCCAGGATGCCGCGCCGGATGCGCGCCCGGTCGCTGGCTGCGGCGCGCTCGTCCAGCCCGCCGACCACGTCTTCCATGCGGGCGTTGAGCGGCAGCTCGATCAGGTTGACGTTGGCGAGGCGGGCCAGCGGTTCGCCTTCGGCGTATTTGCGGGCGCAGTCGGGGCAGACCGCGTCGATGCCGCCGCTCTCGACGTCTTCCGGCAGGCAGCCGTAATGGCACAGGCTGCGCGGCACCTCGGGCAGCAGGTCGACCAGGCTGCGCACGGCGGTGGTCTTGCCCGTGCCGCGCGGCCCGATCAGCAGCACGCCGCCCAGCGCCGGGTTGATCAACACCAGGATCAGCGCCAGCTTCATCTCGGGCTGCCCCACCAGCGCCAGGAAGGGGAAGGGCATCTGCTCTAGGAGGCCGGCGTCCTCCGCGGGGAAGCGCCCCTGAAACCCACGCCCCGAGACCAGGTCGATCAGCTCGCGCAGCGAGCGCGGTCCGCCGCGGATTTCCTCCGGCTGGCTCAACTCGCCGGCGGAGACTTGCGGGGGGCTTTCTTCAACGGGCAGGCTCATGCAAATGCCTCGCGCGCCTCAATCCATGTCGTCGCGCAGGTCGCCGAAATCGACCGAGGGCAGCAGATCTGGGTGGTCGATCAAGACGTCGACCATGTAGGTGGGCAGCTCGGGCAGCGACGGGGCGAGCGGGAAGTGGGTTGGCGGGCGGATCGTAGAGGGGGCGGCTGGCGGGGTTTTGCGCTCGCGGCCGTAGCTCGATTCGCGCTTGCG
>JADYYC010000074.1 GCA_020853835.1 Anaerolineales bacterium | reverse complement strand
TCGGCATTCCGGTGCGCCTGACCGTGAGCGAACGGGCGCGGCAAGCCGGTGGGATCGAATTCAAACGGCGGGATCTGGCGCAGAAAGAGATTGTGGCTGAAAGCGACGTGGTCGAATACGTATTGCAGACCCTTCGCGGGCTGTCTGACGAGCTGGAAACAAGAGCCGCATGAGAACGGGTCGGGGGCGTTTTACCGCCAGGGGCTTATTTTCCCAGGAGCGCCTCGCGCACGGCGTGGTAAGCCGGCTTTGGTTGGCCGGTGAGGTCGAACAGTAACGGGGCGTCTGGTATCCCTGTCCAGTCAGGGATCCAGGAATACCGGTCGGTCAGCCCCCAGGTGACAAAAGCTTTACACCCCGGGGAAGCCAAACAGGTCGAGACCACCTGGCGGTAGACTTCTGCCTGGGACGCCAGCCTGGCAGGTTCAGGTTCTTCAGAATTTTGGAGGCGCACATCCATCTCGGTGATGTGCACCTCCAGGCCCAGTTCCGTCAATCGTTGGATGTTCTCGCCCAGATGAAGCGGGGTTGGAGCATGGACAAGATCGGTATGCATCTGGAGGCCCACGCCATCGATCGGGATGCTCTGCCGGATCATCTCCTGGACCAGGACGTAAATCGCCTGTGATTTGGCATTGAGCCCCTCGCCCCCGTTGTCATTGTAGAATAACCTTGCCCCGGGATCTGCCTCGCGCGCCCACTGGAAAGCCATGGCAATGTAGTCTGGCCCGATCCTCTCCATCCAAAATGTATTGCGCAATGAACCGTCGTCGTTCACCGCCTCGTTGACCACGTCCCAGGCGTACACAGCGCCTCGATAATGACCGACCACCGTCTTGATATGGGTGCACAGAATTTGAACCCATTCGGAACGGGTCAATGTTGCTTCGGTGACCCACGGCGGCATCTGCAAATCCCAGACCAGCACGTGCCCGCGCACGCTCATATCGTGCTGGCGGGCGAAGTCGACCAATTGATCGCCAGATGTAAAATCGTAATGATCCGGCTGGGGGTGGATGATCTCCCATTTCATCGCCGTTTCTGGGGTGACCATATTGAATTCACCGGCCAGGAGGCTGCTGTAGGCGGGATCTTTTAAAAGCGCCGGCGCGACCGCGGCGCCGATAAAAAAACCGCGATTTGAGGCAAGCTCACGCAGAGAAGTTATTGCCGGAGTTGAGGCTGAGCCCGGCTGTTGAAGTGTCATACTATAGGGTCTTACATTTGAAGCCGGCTGGCAGTCGGGGAAGCGTCCCGGCGTGTAAGCTGGCGGATTGAAGGTTGGCGTGGCGCTTATGATGGGGTCGTTCTCAACCGTTTGCACGGTGGCAGCGGGCGGGGTCAGCGCGCCCTGCCCCGCATAGCTGCAGCCGGACAGAAAAACCAACAAGCCGACAATCAAACATCGGAAAGCCTTCACTACCCCGTGGACCACCTCAAAATCAACCCCTTCCGGTCGAATTCTGCCAGTTAAACGGGTCGGGAACGCCGTTGTAGATGCGGTCCAGTATGGCCATCTCCCGGCTGCGGATCGAGTCCAGGAACAGCCTGACATTGGGCAGGCGCTTGCTCGCCTGCGCGCCGCGATCTAGAAAGGTGTGCAGATCCAACCAGCCCAGTTTCTCCAGAGGCGTTTTCGATAACCGCAGCCCGGTCCGAAACACCAGGCTGCGCGACCCCTGAACGGCCTGGCTCATGAGCGCATAGACCAGATGGATCTGTTCCACGCGCTGATTGTAGTTATCGCATTTCACGTAGGCTTGAACATATTGAAGCTCATCTATCTGCTCGAATTTACCCCCCTGGTCGAGCAGAACCTGCAGCAGTTCTTGATCCAGCGCATTTGTAAGGCGGGTCAGATAGATCGAGCCGCTCAGCAGGGCCAACGCTCTTTCGGGCAGATAGCGCGAAAGGATTGCAAGAATATGTTCGGCGTCTCGATCGCGCTGGCTGAAATCACGCGGAGCATAGAGTTCGTCCAGCACGAACAGGCAGGCCGGGCGGTACCCCGGATCGGCCAGGAAATCCGCATAAGTCCGGCGCAGCCTTTCCCACTGCCAGGCGCGCAGGGTTTTCAACTGCGGGTCCAGCCTTCCGTCCGGTAAAACCGATCTCCTGGCTGCTTCCTGGTCTTTGAGGCTGTGTATCAGCTTGAGTATTTCCTCAGGGGAGACCGTGTTCGAGTCCATGATCATGCCGTGGATGTCGTGCCGGTTGGCAGCCAGAAAATCATCAGCAGCGCCGCGATCATTGCCGTGGCTGCGCCAAAGAAAAACGGCGCTGAAGCGCCGAGGCCATGCCAGGCGCCAACTCCTTGCCATAAAACTCCAGCGATCAAGGAGGCGGGCAAGTCCATGATCCCAATGACCGCGTTATATGTCCCGTAGGCGGTGCCGCGCACGTTTTCATCCACCAGGTCCGAGATGATCGCTTTAGATGTTCCGTAGGCCAGTCCGTAATAAACCCCGTAGACGATAAACAGTGCCCAGACTTGCCAGGCGGATTTCGCTATCCCAAATCCCAGGTAGACCAGGGCGAAAACCAGCCAGCCTCCGATGATGACCTTCCGGCGGTCTATCCGGTCCGATAGCGACCCCGCCGGCGCCGATATCAGCGTGTAGACAAGGTTGAAAAAGATCAACATGCCTAATATCCCCGCCACGCTTATCCCACGCTCCTGTGCGCGTAAAACCAGGAATGCATCTGAGAAATTTCCCACCTCGAAGATGCCGATGATTACCAGGAAAATTGTAAACGAGCGGCCCAATGAGGAGATCGCCAGCCGGGGCGGGGGGCCGCTGCCTTTGCGGGGCACGTCTACCGCGCCCATCGCCAGGACGAGGATGGCGAGGAAAGCCGGGACCGTGCTGATGATCACGATGATAACGAAGGTTGAGGTGGCGAGCTCGCGCGAGTTGGATTGCAGCCACCACACGACGCCAAAGGCGATCAACAGCCCGAACAGGGCGCCGGCGGTATCGGCGGCGCGCTGAAACCCAAACGCGAAGCCGCGCCGTTCTTCGTTCACCGAATCTGCTACCAGGGCGTCGCGCGGCGCGGTGCGGATCCCCTTCCCAACCCGGTCAACCCAGCGGACGGCAGCAACGGCCTCCCAGCTTACGGCGAGCAAGAAGAAGGGTTTGGTGAGCGCCGAAAGCGCATATCCACCCACCGCCAGCCATTTGCGAGTTCCCAGCCGGTCGGACAACCAGCCCGAGAACAGGCGCAGCAAGCTCGAGGTCGATTCCGCGACCCCTTCGATAAGCCCGACCACCGAAGTCCGCACGCCCAGGACGCTGACCAAGTACAGGGGCAGGATATTTAGAACCATCTCGCTCGAAATGTCCATCAAGAAACTGGTCAGGCTTACAGCCCAGATATTGCGGGGGAGCTCGAAGATCGACCTGCGTTCAGGCTGGGTCATCTGATTGTGGCCGTCGATCGGCGTTTTTTCCTGGCTTCTATCCGTCAATTCATCAGAGATTCCAGGCAGGTTTGTATTGGTCATTGTCGTCTCGAAATGTGTTGCGCTGTCGCCGCTTGCGCAAGTTTTCCAGAAAATTAAAACAAATGGATTATACTCGGCATGATGGCTGTCGAGGCTCGCCATCGAAAATGAGAGAATACTCGCCTATGGATATCACCCTTGCATTGGGAGGCGGCGGCTCCCGGGGAATTGCCCACCTGGGCGTGCTGCTGTACCTGGAAGAAATGGGTTATCGTGTGCGCGCCATCGCCGGCACGAGCGCCGGAGGCATCGTTGCCGCGATTTTCGCGGCGGGATACTCGCCCTCAGAGATCCTCTCTCGTTTTCTCGAAATCGATCAATCTAAATTGTACGGAAAGCGCTCCGGCGATTGGCCTTCGATCCTCGGTGTGGCGGGCATCAATCAAATCCTTCAAGAAATGCTCGGCGATTATACCTTCGATGACCTTTCGATCCCCTGCGCTCTCACCGCCGTCGATTTAGAAACCGAAGAAGAGGTGATCCTGCGCCAGGGGCGGGTTGTTGACGCGGTGCTGGCGACGATTGCTCTCCCAGGCATCTTTCCGCCCCAGGTCTGGGGCGATTATCATCTGGTTGACGGCGGTCTGGTAGATCCGGTCCCGGTTCTTCCCGCGCGCAGCCTTGCGCCGGAGCTGCCTGTCGTGGCGGTGGCGCTCACCGACTTGACGCCCCAGGCTGGCTATGTCCCCGATGCGCCGTTCATTCTAAAAACCAATCCACTGCTCAAAGAAATTGCCCGGTTGAGAATTGCCCAGGCGTTCAACATCTTTTTTCGCTCGATTGAAATTGGAAGCCGCCATATCACGCTGATGCGCCTGCAAATAGACCGCCCCGATGTCATCATCAATCCAGCGCTTCCCAACGTTGGCATCCTGGACCAGGTGGATATGCTCGATCTGGTGAAACGGGGCCAGATGGCCGCAGAACAGGCGTTGCCCGAGATGGAGCAGGCAAACCGCTGGACGCGCCGGCTTGGGCGCGCCATCAGGGCCAGGCAAAACAGCCCCAGGCGCTCGTGAAAGAATTTACGATCTTCCCCTTGTCCCTTTTTGTGGAATGCGATAGGATATTGCCGGTATGCCGAATAATCGTTCTCTCCGCCAGAAGTTTACCCTTATTGCCGGTGACGTTATCGTTATCGTGCTGGTGACGGTGTATGGCTTTTCTACCCACGGGACGCTCGGCACTGCGGGGCTGCATATCCTGACTACCTTGATTCCATTAACTCTGGCCTGGTTTGCAGTTGCGCCATTGATGGGCGCTTTCCGGGCTGATTATGTGCGCAACCCTGCCCGGCTGTGGCTGCCGGTTTGGGCGGCGCTGGTCGCGGGGCCGCTGGCCTCCTGGTTCAGGGCGCTGGTATTAAACGCGCCCATTTTGCCGCTGTTGCCTCTTATCCTGGGCGGCGTGACCGCCGCGGGGATGCTGGTCTGGAGAAGCCTGTTCTACTGGTTTTTCGTTCTAAGGGGCCCCGCGAATGGATGAAGCCGCGCTGATCCGGCTCGCCCGCCAGGGCGACCTGGATGCGTTCAACCGCCTGGTTCTGGCTTATCAGGATATGGTTTTCAACCAGGCCATCCGGATGATCAACGAGCCGGACATGGCTGAAGACGCGGCTCAGGATGCGTTCATCATCGCTTATCGAAAACTTCATACTTATCACGGGGGCTCCTTTAAAGCCTGGCTGCTGCGGATCGTTACCAACCTTTGTTATGATGAATTAAGGCGTCGAAAGCGCCGCCCAACCACGCCGTTGGAACCGGTTGACCAGGACGATGAAGAGATCGAATCTCCACGCTGGATTTCGGATGATTCCGAATCTCCTGAAGACGCGGCGGTGCGTGCCG
>JADYYC010000073.1 GCA_020853835.1 Anaerolineales bacterium | reverse complement strand
GCGCCAACTGAAGCGCCGGCTGTAACGGAAGAACCGGTCGCAAAAGGCGGCGGGACGTTTGTTTTTGGGCGCGGCGGCGATTCGGTGTCGCTTGACCCAGCCCTCGTGACCGACGGCGAGTCGTTCCGCGTCACCGGACAGTGCTTGGAGCCGCTCTACCAGTACGATAAGGGCAGCACGGTGCCTATTCCGGCGCTGGCTGAGGTCTGCACCCCGAACGAAGACGCCACAGAGTGGAGCTGCAAGCTGCGCGAAGGCGTGAAGTTCCACGATGGAACCGATTTCAACGCCGACGCGGTGATCTTCAACTTCGAGCGCTGGCGCTTTACGGACAACCCCTATCACTATGAGAGCCAGGTCTTCGAATACTACGAATCGATGTGGCTCGGCTTTAACGAGGACAGCATCATCACCAACGTCGAAAAAATCGACGACCACAATGTGAAATTCACGCTCAGCGCTCCCCTGGCGCCCTTCCTGGCCAACCTGGCGATGGATATGTTTGCGATCTCCAGCCCGGCGGCAATTGAGGGCGCCGGCGAAGCCTATGGCACGCCCGCGGTCGGGTGTGTCGGCACCGGCCCGTTCAAGTTCGTCGAATGGGTTGAGGGCGATCACATCACGGTTGCGGCGAACGACGACTACTGGGGCGGACGCCCGAAGATCGACGAGATCATCTGGCGCGTGATCCCGGACGACTCGGCGCGCTTCCTGGCGCTCAAATCGGGCGACATTCAGGGCCTTGAGCAGGCGGTTGTGGAAGACCTGACGGCGGCCGAATCAGACCCGAACCTGCAGATTATGACCCGCCCGGCGTTGAACACGGCTTACCTGGCCTTCAACTACAAGCTGGTCGAATTCCAGGACAAGCGCGTCCGCGAGGCGGTGGCGCATGCGATCAACCGCCAGGCGCTGGTCGAGAACTTCTACGGAAAATATGGCGAGGTTGCCACGAACCTGCTCCCGCCTTTGGTGTGGGGACACAACGACGCCATCGAAGACTGGGCTTACGACCCCGAGCTCTCCAAGCAACTGCTTGCAGAAGCTGGCTTCCCGAACGGCTTGAAGGAAGTGACCGTTGCGGAAGACATGAAAGACGCAGATGGCAACGTGGTTTTTGCGGCTGGCTCGAAGCTCCCGCTGCGGCTGTACTACATGCCGGTGACGCGCTTCTACTACCCCAGCCCGAAAGAGATCGGCGAGGCGATGGCGGCTGACCTGGCGAACGCCGGCTTCGACGCCGAGCTTTACCTCGAGGGCGACTGGCCGACTTACCTCGGCGCCCGGCGTGAAGGGCGTCTGGCCGGCCTGTACATGCTTGGCTGGGGCGGCGATAACGGCGACCCGGACAACTTCACCGGTTACTTCTTTGGCGGCCTGACCAGCGCGGATGCCATCCAGGAGCCGATCCAGCGTGAAGGCTGGTACAAGAACCAGGAACTGGCAGTGCTGCTGTACAATGCGCTGGTGACCCCCGATCAGAAGGCCCGCGAAGAGATGTACAAGCAGGCAGAGCAGATCATGCACGATGACGTGACCCGCCTGTGGGTGGCGCACAACAACACGCCGTTGATCTTCTCGAAGACTGTGTCGGGTTATATCCCGCAGCCAGTCGGCGCGGACTACTATGAATTCATTGAACTGGGGCAGTAACCTGTGCCCTGCTTCGGTGTGATGTCACTTCCCTGAGTGATTAATGCAATGTGGGGGGGCGGACGAACCTCCGCCCTCCTTCTTTAAAATAAATTAACTCAGATACGCAGGTATGAAAGGAGGAGCAAATTGGCGCGTTATATCCTACGCCGGCTCATCTCCGTAATTCCCACCCTGATCGGTGTGACCTTTGTGATTTTCATGTTCCAGCGCCTGATCCCAGGCGACCCGGCTGTGGCTATGCTGGGCGAGCACGCCGCTAAGGAAAATGTGGAGCGCATCCGCGAGCAGCTCGGTTTAAACCGCCCGATTTTTCTGGATCGCGACTCGCTTGCGGTCGGCGATTTGAAGGCCTTCTTCGACAGCCAGTACATTCGCTACCTGGGCAGGCTCGTGCGCCTGGACTTGGGGGACTCGATTCACCGGCGCGTTCCGGTGGCAGAGACGCTCAAACAGCGTTTCCCGGCCACGGTTGAACTGGCCCTGCTCTCGATGTTGATCGCGATCGCCGTTGGCATCCCGGTGGGGATCATCTCGGCTGCGCGGCGCAATTCCCTCATAGACGGTGTAAGCATGATGGGGTCGCTGGTGGGCGTTTCGATGCCGATCTTCTGGCTGGGGTTGATGGAGATCATGCTCTTTGCGGTGATCCTGGGCTGGCTTCCCACCGGCAGCCGCTTGAGCACCGGGATCCAGATCAAATCCATCACCGGGTTGTTTCTGGTGGACAGCCTGCTGACAGGCAACATCCCGGGGTTTATCGATGCGCTGAAACACATCATCATGCCCGCGATCGCGCTGGCGACCATCCCGATGGCGATCATCGCCCGCATGACGCGCTCGAGCATGCTGGACGTGATGCAGGAGGACTACATCCGCACTGCGACCGCCAAAGGGCTGGCGGAGCGGGTGGTGCTGTTTCGCCACGCGCTAAAAAACGCCTTTTTGCCCGTGATCACGATCATCGGCATCCAGGCCGGCACGCTGATGGCCGGCGCGGTGCTGACCGAGACGATCTTTTCCTGGCCGGGGATCGGGAAATGGGTTTACGACGCGATCCTGGGCCGGGATTACCCGATTGTGCAGGGTGGGACGCTGCTGATTGCGCTCATTTTCGTTTTTTTCAACTTGCTGGTTGATATCTCTTATGCGTTCCTGGACCCGCGCATCCACTATGATTGAGGCACATGATGGCTGAAATTACCCCTCAAGACCTGATCACGACTGATTTTGCGGTGCGCGAGCACCGCTCGCTGTGGGTGGATGCCTGGCGCAGGTTGATCTCGAGCAACACCGCGCGGCTGGGTTTGTTCATCGTCGTGCTGTTTGTCGCATCTTCCACGCTGGCGCATTTCTTCTGGACCTACAACGCCAAGACCGATCTGAACTACGCGCTCAAACTTAAGCCGCCAAACCTCAGCCCGACCGAGGAGATTCCCACCATCCACCCGTTCGGGACGGACAAACTGGGCCGCGATATTTTCCGCCGCACTGTGCACGGCGGCTGGAACTCGCTTCGGGTGGGGCTGGTGGCGGTCACGATCTCGATGGTCACGGGGGTGCTGCTGGGCCTGTTGGCAGGTTTTTACGAGAGCATGGCGATCACCCGCATGGAGCAAATTCTCCTGCAAGGCCTGGTGGGGCTGAGCCTGGGGGCGATCATCGCCTGGATCGCCGCCCAATGGGTGATGGCGCTCCTCTTTGGCCTGCTGGGGGCGCTTTCGATTCTGTTCGAAAAGTTCCTGGCCGACAACAAACCGGCGCGGACCGCCCTGTTTGCCCTGGGAGGCGTGTTGATCGGGGGCGGCGTGGGCCTGTTGGTGGGGCCGATGGTCGCGCTGGTGTGCGGGATCCTGGGGGTTCTCCTGGGGATGATCCTGGCAAAACCGCTGACGGGGAATTTCTTTTCGAACGTCGTCATGCGCGCCATGGATATCATCCTGGCTTTCCCCAGCTACCTGCTGGCGATTGC
>JADYYC010000072.1 GCA_020853835.1 Anaerolineales bacterium | reverse complement strand
GAAATTGCCGGTCTGAATCTCGATTAATAAACCGCCCTTGTACACATCAATCCAATAACCGTCCAGCCACCACTCAGAAAAACCCCCCTCCTGAAGGTAGAATTGTTTCAACGCTGCATGCAACGACGATTCATACAAAGCATCCAAAGTATACAACAATTTGAGCCAGAAAAAATATAAAGCAGATCAACTATGCCAATGATATACTACCCGTCATCGTAGATTATCTGAAGCAAATCGGGAGACATGATGAACGATTTTTACATTCCTGAAAGCGCGATGGCTATCGTCGCTCATCCTGATGATATCGAATACAGTTGCGCTGGCACCCTGGCCAGGTGGGCAAAACACGGTGCGCGCATCTCATATGTTCTGTGTACAAGTGGCGACGTTGGCATCGACGAAATTGGGATGACCAGGGAGCGCGCAACAGAGATACGTGAAGCGGAGCAAAAAGAAGCAGCGAAGATTGTCGGCGCGGTCGAGGTGGTTTTCTTGCGCGAGCCAGACGGAATGCTCCAGCCGACCCTGGAACTTAGAAAGAAGCTGGTGCGCGAGATTCGGCGCTTTAGGCCAGAGGTGGTCGTTTGTGGCGACCCAACGATCGTCTGGGAAGGCAATGATTACATCAACCACCCCGACCACCGGGCGGCTGCGACCGCCGCGTTGGATGCGGTGTTTCCGGCCGCAGGGCAGCCAAACTTATTCGAGGAACTGGCTGACGAAGGTTTCACTGCGCACAAACCGCGCAAAGTCTACGTGACAAGCTGGGCTGGGGCGGAATATTTCGTCAATATCGAGGACACGATCGATATCAAGGTCGCGGCTTTGAAAGCCCATAAATCTCAAATGCGCGATTGGGACCCCGTCGATAGAATCCGTGAATGGGCGGCAGAGAAAGGCAAAGGTAAGGAGCTGGCTTACGCAGAGGGCTACCGGGTGGTCACCCTGGTCGACAACGAGACCTGGGAAGCCAACCGCCAGAAAGCATCGCCAGCAGGGAATTAGGCGTTCGTTTCCCCTTTGTGCGTAAACCAGCTTATAGATCGCGCACTTTCTGCGCGATCGCGCGTACGCGCGCCTTGACGTCCGCTTCATCCAGGGTCAGCATTTGCCGGTCCTGCATCACCAACCTGCCATTAATCATCACGTCGCTCACATCATGCGTGCTTGTGGCGTAAACCAGGTGTGAATACACATCGTAGCAAGGCGTCAGATTGTAAGAATCGAAATCAAACACGGTCAGGTCAGCCAGTTTACCAACTTCCAGCGAACCGATAACCTTATCCAGTCCGACTGCGCGGGCGCCATCAATCGTGAGCATCTCGACCACTTTTTCCGCTGGCAGCACGGTCGGGTCGCCGGTCACACCCTTCTGCAGCAGAGCAGCCAACTGCGCCTCGTGGAGCAGGTCGAGGTCGTTGTTGCTCGCCGTCCCGTCCGTCCCGATCGCGACGGTAACGCCCGCTTTCACCATGTCTGCCACGCGCGCGACCCCCGAAGACAGCTTCAGGTTCGACGACGGGCAGTGGACTACCGAGGCGCCCGTCTCTGCCAGGCGCTCGATCTCGGCATCCGAGAGGTGCACACAGTGCGCCAGCAGCGTGCGATCGTGCAGCAGCCCCGCCGCGTCGAGCACTTCGATGGGCGTCATCCCATCGTACTGCTGCCGCACGTTCTCCATCTCCCCACGCGATTCCGAAGCGTGCGTGATGAACATCAGCGACCGGTCTTTCACAATCTGAGCAGCTTCCTCCAAAATGGAACGATTGGTCGTGTAGGTCGCATGCAGTTGCAGGCACAGGTGGATGAGCGGGTCGTTCTGATAATGGTCGAGGTACTCCAGCGCCATGTTATAAGTCGTGTTCCTGTGTTTCTCGAACCCGGCAATCCTGGCGAAAATCGGGCCGTTTACCATGCGGAAACCCGCCTTTTTCGCCGCCTCGGTCGTTTCACCATAATGCCAGTACATGTCCGCCGCGCAGGTCGTTCCCGAGCGGATCATCTCGATCATCGCCAACTCAGAGCCCGCCACCACATTCTCAGCCGAGATCGTCGCCGCCTCCACCTTCCAGATCTTCTCCAGCCAGGCTTCCAGTGTGCAATCGTCCACCAGCCCCCGAAACAACGTCATTGCCCAGTGACCATGCGCGTTCACCAGCCCCGGCACCAGGACCTTCCCGGTCAGATTCAGGGTTTGGGCGGCGGCGAACCGTCCCGACGCCTCGGCTGCGGGCCCCAGCCAGACAATCCGCCCGTCCTTCACGGCTAACGCGCCGTTTGTAATCACCCGCCGTTCTTTGTCCATCGTCAGCAGCGTGCCACCGCTGAAAAGAAAATCGACCTGGCTTTGCTGTTCGACCATGCTGCTCCCTCGCAATTATTAAGAGATGAGCAGCCGCGCGGCTGCTCACCTCTACTTCAAGACTTAATCGGACTATTCCTCTTCTTCAACAAACTGCTCTCGGCCTGAGAGCATAAAACTTGCTATCACGATCAGCACCAGGAAAGGCAGCACCGACAGCCAAACAGCCACCTGGCCCTGTTCGCCCGTAAAACCGTACACCTGCTGTCCTGCCAGACCGGAGGCGACCAGAATGCCCACGATCAAACCACCCAGCGAACCGACAATCATAAGGATCGCGCCGATGTTCTTGACCATACCAGGCGCAACATCTTCCGGTTTCATGATGTCAGTCCAAACCAGACCCCAGCGTTTCACGCGCGGGTAGAGCAGCGCGAGCAGGATCGGGCCCAGCACAAACGCCGCAGCAAAGTTGTTGACCGTGATCGTGATCGCGAGGAACGCAAACGGAACCATCCTTGCAAGGTCCAGGTACCAGGCGATGATGATGCCGCAGGCTGCCGCAGCAGTCAGCGCAATGATTTCAAACGCGATCAGTTTCTGGACGGAGTTCGTCGTCTGTGACATGTCCTTCTTGGTCACCAGCCCAAACGTCGCGCCCCACATCTTGTAAGGGATGAACCCGAGGAAGAAATTGCCGACAAAGCCAAAAATCGAACCAACCCCCAGCGTTCCGCCAAACAGATCGCCAATGAGGTTACCAATCGCCGAACCCCACGCGCCCGCAGGTCCAAACAGCAGGCTGAACACCGGCGGGAACACGTTCGCGGGGCGCACTTCGGTAATGCCCGGTACAATCGGGATACCGCCCTTAAAGACGATCAGGAAGGCGGCATAAATAGCCGCTGAAAGCGCCACCAGGATGATCATCCGGGTGTTCTTCCACATCGAAATAACTTCTCTCATATTATCTCTCCTTTTTGAATAAAAAAATTTGATGCAATAATCCAAAACATCCGGCTTGCAAAAGCTACAATTCCTCCGATATGCACCTCCTTAACTAAAATTAGCCCTGACGATCGATTATCCAGGGCTATTCTTCCGGTGGGACCATGACCATCTTCGTGCTTTCACAACCGCAGTTGAACACGACTGGTTCTTGCAGCGTCTGGATCATGAGCGCGATCATCCTTTGGCGGATGTCCGCCATCTGGCCGCTTACAAACTCCATCGTCTCTTCCATCCCCGCGGCCCAGTTGATCGAATACGCCAGCCCTGCGAAGTGCATGTTCAACTCGCGAGCGAGCGCCACTTCTGGCACGCCGGTCATACCCACTACATCCCCGCCCAGCTTTGCGTACATGCGGATTTCTGCGGGCGTTTCGAAGCGCGGCCCGTTCGTTGCCACGTACACCGCCTGCGGCTGGACGTTCAACTCGAACGCGGGCGCAAGTTCGAGGATCTTCGCCTGCAACGCGGGGCAATACGGCACGTCCATGTTTGTGTGAACCAGGCCCGACTTCCCGCCGTCGAAGAACGTAAATGCCCGCCCGCTGGTGAAATCCAGAAAATCGGTAAGCAGCGCCAGCCCCATCGGCGGGATCTCGCGGCTGATCGAACCTACTGCATACGTCGCCAGCACGTGCTTCACCCCCAGCATCTGTAACGCTTTCAGGTTCGCCCGGAAGTTGACCCGGTGTGGCGGCGTGCTGTGATCCAGCCCGTGCCGCGCCAGAAAAGCCAGCTCAAAACCGTCTTTCCGTCCGACGTTCACGAGCGCTGCGCCGTAGGGCGTATCGATCACCTTCTGCTCGAAATCGAACCCCGGTATTTCGTAGATACCCGTGCCCGCGATGATTGCCTTTTCCATCACGTTCTCCTCATACTTATAACCCCTCATCCAAAAAATCGTTGCAGGTCGTAGGGGCTCAGGATTCCATACTGCGTGATCACACCCGCTACCAGGTGCGGGGGCGTGATATCAAACGCCGGGTAATAGGCGTCGATCTCAGCGCTCGTCGTCGCGGCGCCCCGGCAATTTCTCATCTCTGCCGGGTCGCGCTCCTCGATTTCAATCGATGCCCGGTCAGGCTTGAACTTATCCGGACCCCACGAGAACACGAAGTACGGCACCCCGTGATAATTCGCCGCGATGGCGTTCTGAAAAGTGCCCACCTTGTTCACAACGTGACCATCCAGGGTCACCAGGTCGGCTGCCGTGAAGTATTTTTGCACCTTGCCCTGCGAAAGCACGTAGGCGGGCATGTTATCGCCGATGATCTGCACCTTGATCCCCAGCTCGTGCACGCTGGGCGCTGTCAGCCGCGCCCCCTGCAAGTAAGGTCGCGTTTCAGGGGTGAACACCTGCATGTGCTTACCCGCTTTCTTTGCCAACGCCAAAGCGAGCAAAAAAGAGGTTTCGGCAAAACACATCGTCAGAATCCCATCGCCGTCGTCGATCAGGCTCGCCCCCAGCTCTCCGGCGACAGCGTAGTTCTTGTAATTGGTGTCGCGCATCTGCTCGATCCAGTGCAGCAGCGTCGCCTCGACATCGCCTCCTTCGGCCAGGCATGTCTCGACCACTTCCATCGCCTTTTCCAGCCGCCGTGCGAGCGCCGTATTTGTCGGGCGCGTCCGCACCAGGCGTTGCCGGGCTGCTTCAAGAATCTCGCGCTGCCGCGCGGCCGGATTGCCGGCCGCCTGGCGCGCCGCCATCGCCAGCGCATAGAGCGCCGCGTTTGACGGACCGCCACCCTGTGTCACCATCTCCTCGATCGCGCGCGCCACGCATTCCACGTCTGCGCAGCGTACAAACGCCTTCTCGAACGGGTATTTGCGCCGGTCGCCGATCACCACCACGCCGTCTTCATAGCGCGCCACGTTCTCCCGCCGCAGCAAAAACGGCAGCATATCGTTAATCTCTGCAACTTCCACGGCCATCTCCAATCATTAGAATCGGGTCAACCCGGGCAGCCGACCGTAACCGGCCGCAAAAAAATAAATCGACGCGGCGACAAACAGGATCGCAAAAATGAGCACCGCGTAATCCGCTGGGCGCATCTCCAGCTTGAGGTAATAAGTGCGTTTTTCGCGTGCGCCAAAGCCTTTGGATTCGAGCGCCATCCCAAAAATGTTTGTGCTGCGAATGGTCGAAATGAACACCGGCACCAACAGCGGCAGGAACTTCTTCACCCGTTCCAACAGCCCGCCCGAGTCCAGATCCAGCCCCCGGCTGCGCTGCGCCTGGCTGATCGTCATCGTGCTCGAGGCGATCGTCGGCACCAGCCGCAGCGAGGTCGAAATGGCGAAACCCACCCGGTAGGGCATTCCCATACGGATCATGCCCAGCACCAGCTCCTCGTTGCGTGTGGTACTGATCAAAATCATGCCCGCCGAGATCATCAAGATCATCAGCATGGTGCGTGCGATGGAAAACAAAAAGGACTCGACCGTAAAAATCCAAAACAACGGCGTGACACCTTTTGAAAACAAGTTCCACAGGACCAAACCTGAAACCGTCAAAACGATCAGGATGTAGCGGATGCGCCCCATGTTGCGCGTCGACCCCGAGACCACCATCTGGAGAAGGATCAGGAACGCGACCGGCAGCATCCATAACGGGTTTTCAAACAGCAGGAGCGCGACAAAAGTGAGCAAAAAAACGGTGATCTTCGTTCGCGGGTCCAGCCGGTGAAAAAACGTATTGTTGTCGAGGTAAATCTCAGCGTCCATCAGCCTTGTGCTCCTTCAATACAGCCTGCCATCTCAGCCGGGGTTAGAAAGGTGTATCCAAGCCGGCTGCTGAACTCGACAAAGTGCGGCGGGCGCAAAAAGGCGTTACGCAGCTCGTCGCCATGTGAAAACACCTCGCGGGTCGTCCCTTTGAGCATGATTTTGCCATCCTTCATCACGAACACCCGCCGTGCGTACTCTGCCACCACCCACATGTGGTGGGTCACGAAAATGATCGTGCTCCCATTCTCGTTGAGCTGGCGCACCATGTCCATCATGCCGCGCTGCTCAGAATAGTCCAGCCCGGTCGTGGGCTCGTCGAGGATGAGCACTTCGGGTTTTGCGGACAAAACCGAAGCCACCGCCACGCGCTGCCGGCCGCTTTTGGTCAGCCCAAACGGGTCCTGCTCTTCATACCCCGCCAGGCCCACCGCCGCGAGCGCCTGGGTTACGCGCTGCTTCACTTCAGCTTCGTCGAGCTTGCGCAGCCGCGGGCTGAAGGCCACTTCGTCGAAAACGGTCTCCGAAAAGATCTGATGGTCGGGGTTCTGAAAAACATATCCGACGCGCTGCCCCAGCTTGAAGACCCCCTGGTCGCGCGTCGGCAGCCCGCCGACATGAACCTCGCCCCCGGTTGGCATGAGCAGGCCGTTGAAGTGCTTCGCCAGCGTGGTCTTGCCGCTGCCGTTTTGGCCTACGATCGCCACCATGTCGCCTTCGAAAATGTCCAGGCTCACACCATCGAGCGCCTTCACGCCTTTCGGGTAGGTGTGTTCCAGGTCATGGCACTCGATCAGCGGCTTTGTCAGGCGCCGCTCTGCCTCCTTCTCCTCAGCTACAAGCTTCTCGAACCGGCTCTCTGAAATCTTCCAGCCCGTCTCGGCAAAGGTCTTGACACCTTCCTCCGGCGTCAGCGGAATCGCTGCCAGCCCCATGCCCTTGAAAAACTTCGGGATGCCCAGCGGCATCAAACCGAGAGCTTCCATCAGTTCCACTTCGCACAAAACCTCGCGCGCCGGGCCTACTTTCACGAGCTTGCCATCCTTGAGCAGCGCCAACTGGTCGGCAAACAGCGCTTCCTCCGTCTCGTGCTCGATGATCATCAGCGTCAGGTCGTCGCGCTTACACAGCCGGTGGGTGATCTCGAAAATCCCTTCTTTGCTGACCGGGTCCAGATCCGTCGTCGGTTCGTCCATCACCAGCACCGACGGTTTCAACGCCAGCACCGAGGCAATCGCCAGCTTCTGCTTCTGCCCCCCCGAAAGCGTGGACGGCGGCCGGTTGCGGTACGCATCCAGACCCACATAATTCAGGTTCTCGTCGATCCGCCGCCCGATTTCTTCCCGATCCACCGCAAAATTCTCGGGGCCAAAGGCCACCTCGAGCTCCACGTTCGTCGAAAAAAGCTGCGCCTCGAAAT
>JADYYC010000071.1 GCA_020853835.1 Anaerolineales bacterium | reverse complement strand
TGACTTTCAGGTTGGCCTCTGTCTTCTCCATGAAATTGTCCATCAACAGCCATTCGTCATCCGAGATGATCCTGGCAAAGCTGATCGGCACTACATTCGGCTTGCCTTCAGGCGTGGCCGTGGCAATAGCGAACAAGCGCGCCTTTGCCGCAACATCTTTCATCTCTTCCGTCATTTGCGCCATTTCAATCTCCTGTGTTTTACCCCAATCGCCAGTCGAGATGGGATTGGGCCTGGCACACTCGAAGTTTTCGCGCCTCGGATGTGCCAGGTTTTTTTTACGCCTTCTTATATAGTTTGACTTCGCCTATGTTTAAGGCCTCGCCAATCTTAAGCGAAGAAATCTGTTTGGGATAGTAACCCTCCTTTTCGAAACTCACATTGTATGCGGCAGAGGTCAGCCCCTTCACAGAAAAATCACCATAGTTATTGGTCTGTACAGTCAGACTTTCGCCACCGCCCACCGGAGTTGCGCGTACGATTACGCCTTCCAAACAAAGATCCTCGGTCGGCGAGAAAACCTCGCCTGCCAGGAAAGGTTTTGGCAGACCCAGGTACACCATACGGGGGCGAGTGTTTTCCTCTGGCTTCAGATATTCCTTGCGCCCATCCAGTGCCTGCACCTGTTCCTCGTCGACAAAGGTCAGCGCCTCGGTCGGGCAGGCCGTCACGCACCGTGGCTCCTTCCAGCCGCGATCCAACAGGTGGGCGCATAGCGTGCACTTCTGGGCGATATTGCTCTCCGGGTTGAAGTAAATCACCCCGTACGGACAGGCAGCGATGCAATCCTGGTCACCGCTGCACTTCTTCGGATCGATCAGGATAATACCGTCTGGGCGACGGTAGATCGCGTTAGATTGGCAGGCTGCCATACAGGGGGCGTCTTCACACTGTTGGCAGGTCACCGCCAGCCAATCTATATGTACTTTGGGTTGCTTGCCGCGCTCGCTCTGATCGATCCACATCCAGAATTGTCCCTCGGACTGCGAACTCGCGATAGGCAGCCAATCATTGCCCACGTGCTCGTCTTTGCATGCCAGCTGACAGTTGCGGCAGCCAATACACTTTTCTACATCCAGCATCAGCGTTTTCATCTCAACTACTCCTTGTTCCAGGTGCGGTATTTCCCAGCCCAACCATCGGGATAAGCGGCAGCCAACGCCTCGAGATCCGCCTTCTCCACTTCGACCAACGTCGTGTTGCTAGCGATACCAGCATGATGGATGGACATGCGGCGGGCAGGTGTCAGGTTGTTGGCATCTCCAGCGCGGTCAAGCGCACCGGGCTCGGGTTCGAGCGGATCGTTCCAAGACCCATAGGTCAGCCAGGCTACACCTGGTACCAGTCGCTCAGTCAGAACAACGCCTGCCAATACCTGGCCGCGGTCATTGAACACCCTTGCGATGTCGCCGTCGACCAAGCCACGTGCCTCAGCATCCTCGGGACGCATATAGATTGGCTCATAGGGATAACCATCTGACCCCTTGATCTTGTAATTTTCAGCCAGCCAGCTCACATCATTGAACTTACCGTGGAAACGGTACTTGGGATGAGCCTGCAGCAACTGGAGCGGATACTTATCTATCAACTCCTCTGTATATCGCCCTTCCCATTCGGGAATATAGTGAGGCACCGGAGGGATCTCGGGATTGTCGGCGCCATAAAATTTGTACAGCCACTGCGAGAAGATCTCGATTTTTCCCGAGGGCGTATCTAATTTGTTGTTCTCAGGGTCTTGATAGAATTCCTCCATCTGTTTGCAGGGTTTGTAATCAGGCAGCGCGGGCCAGACATAATAGCCCTTTTCTTTAAACTCATCGTATGTCATTGGGATATTGGTTTTAGCATAGAGCTTCTTGAGCCAGTCTTCCTCGGTGTTGCCTTCGGTATATTCCTGTCCCAGACCGAGGCGTTGCGCCAGCTCGGAATAAATCTCCAGATCGGTTTTGCTTTCGCCCACCGGGTCGATACACCTCTGGTGGAACACGGCTGACCGCAGACCGATCCATGCCGGCGGTATGTACTGGCCAACGCTGCCCGGCTCGGTTAGGTCCTGGCGCTCGAAGTTGGTGGTCGTCGGCAGCACTAAATCGGCATAACGGCAGTCGCGATCGAACCAGGGTGCCTGGACGACCATTGTTTCTATTTTTGGATTTTGATAGACAGCCACATCCCGGTTTCGATCAGGGTTGTTGACCTGGGTTGAGCCGCGGTGCCAGATCATGTGGACCTCCGAGCAGCCCTCCATGGGATATTCGTGCTCGGTGACGAACGCCTGCGGCGAGTCCATCATGAACATACCACCCTTCCATTTGAGCGGCGGGTTTTCGATCGCATCCTTCAACAAGAGGCTGTTAATTACTTGCGGTACTTGGTTGGGATAGTACGCCTCGCTTACGGCGTTGATCCCACCATCGGCGTAGCCAGTCGGCCCGAGCTGTCGTTGGTCGTATTGCGCCGACAAATTGAGAATGCCGCCAATCAGGTTGACGCCGGGCTTGCCCAGTCCCTGCATCGCCTGCAAAGTGACCATCATCCGGGCCATTTCATGAGCAAAGGCGCGCCGGCAGGCGCCGCCGTACATAGCCCAAAGCGAGGTCGGCTTGGACGCCCACTCGTGGGCCAGCTCCCGAATCACCCGGGATGGGACAGAGGTGATTTTTTCTGCCCACTCGGGGGTTTTCGCCACCCCATCCTTCAGCCCCAGAATGTAGTTTTTGAACGACAACCCGGCAGGTACGCCTTCCGGCATGTGCTCCTCATCGAAACCGATGGTGTGAGTATTCAGGTATTCCTGATCATAAGCGCCCTCTTGGATCCAGATATAGGCTATCGCGGCGCCCATGGCTGCATCGGTGCCAGGGATGATAGGAATCCACTTGTCAGCGTAAGCCGTCCCCGTATCGTTATAGAGCGGGTCAATCAGGATGACTTTCTTCCCCAACTCTCTCCAGAATTTGAAAGCACGCGGGGTATCGATGCCGTTGTAAATGTTGTGAGTGATCGGATCCAAACCCCACAACACGATCAGATCACTGTCTTTGGAGATGTCCTGAAAGGTATCCTGGGCGGGGAGGATGCCCTGACCGCGAAAATAGCCGTACATGAACGCTGCTCCCGCAGTCCAGCCCTCCCATGAGATAGGTGTGATCTCGCGTGAGGTGCTACCAAGCATGTGCCAGAAGCGAAAGTGATCGCTAAAGAAGTAATGCATCGAGCCCCATTCCGGATGTGCCGAAAAGCCGGTCAGGACCGCCGATGGCCCGTAGGTCTGTCGCACTCGTGCAAGTTCAGCAACCAACAGGTCAAATGCTTCTTCCCAGGAGATGCGTACGTAACCGCTCTTGCCGCGGTTTTCCGGATGGCGTTCACCGTTTGGATCCCAGTCCACCCGTTTCATCGGGTATTTCACCCGGTTCTCAGAATAGACCCATTTTCGAGCCGTATGGGCCCAGTAGAGCAAGGGGTACTTGAGCGGAGGCGTGTAGGTCTTGCCATTGACCTCGACCTTCCACGGTAGCACTTCATCTGCATCAAAGTGCATCGGCTCTACCCGAATGATCCGGCCTTCTTTGACATGCGCAAATAGGGGGCCTGAAGTCGTGCATGTCGTAAACCGTTTTTCATCGGAAGCTTGCATGATGGTTCTCCTTTTTTAATCTTAAGTTTCAGTATTTATAGCGAACAACCACTCCACGTGGTCGCGGATCTGTTGTGAGCTCAGATCTTAGCAACCCACCATCTCCTGTGAGACTGAATGGTTTGGATCGCCCTCAACCTTCATAATCGGGTTGTCGTTGACATATCATAGAATGTCACATTTTGAGTGGGAATGGGCCGAATCTAGAGTATTTTTCGATAAGCGCCTCCGTGGGTAAGCCAAGAAGAGAACGAGCCTTTCATAGTGCTCACAACGGTCGTTTTCTTGATAAGAGTTCCATAGATGGCTACCAAACAGTAGAAAAGGACAATAAAACCATCTACCAGTTATTTGAAACTATCAAGGCGCTATTAAAGGTCAAACAGAATATTAAGTCGATATAGTCGATATCATATTATCATAATAATCATTATTAATATATCATAATAGAAAACATGAGTCAACAAGTACGACGCAGAATTAATCGGCTCTATAATGACTTTTTTTCTCTGCCTTTATTGTTTGGCCGCATCTCTCATTTCATGGGCCAGGGTATCGAGGTAGTGACTAAAAAAAGCAATCCGCGTCCTTTCAAGTTAAACTTGACCAGCATCCAGGCGATCCATCTAGCTTACTGGATTAAACATGCCCATCAAGTAGATATCCACCAGTTGCTTAACGCGGTCTTTCTTGGGAAAACGTAAAATCCCTTCGCCTGCGAGCAGGTTTTGGGTAATGACAAAGTTAAGGAAGATGCCATAGAACGCATGGACGGCGAGCTCGATGTTGACCGGACGCAGCACGCCTTGCTTTACCTGGGCTGAGAGATACCGGTTCAACAATTTCTCTATCGGGGCAATCAGACGTGCGCAGTATTGTTTGCCAATTTCAGGAAAGCTGCGCGTTTCTGCAATAAACATGCGCACGATTTCGGCGTTGCGCATATGGGTATTCGTAAATCCCTCGCCCACCTCGATCAGCGACCGGCGCACGTCTTCGTAGGTGACATCTTTTTCCTCATCCAACGAGGCGTTGATCTCATCCAGGATCGGGATAAACGACAGGCTGTCCGTCAAAGCCAGGAAAAGATCTTCCTTGCTGCGAAAGTGCTGGTAAATGGCTGAGGGTGATATCCCGATTTCTTGGGCAATTTCCTGCATCGTCGTCGCGGCATAGCCCTTCTGGGGAAAAATCACGACCGCGGCCTCCAAAATCTGAGTGCGGCGGTCTGCTGGCAGTTCGAGCTCTTGTTCCAAGGCTTCCAGGTCGTCTGGACACAGATCGATTCGATCTTTAATTATCTCCAGGCTCATCCCCAACATCTGAAAGCGCTTGATGCATACGACGAGCTGGATATCCTGGAGGCGGAACAAGCGGAAGCCGCCTTCTGTGCGCGCCGGCGAGGGCAGCAGGCCCTTTTTTTCATAGTTGTAGATCATGGCGGGGGTGCAGCGCTGTCCGGTCAATCGAGAGA
>JADYYC010000070.1 GCA_020853835.1 Anaerolineales bacterium | reverse complement strand
TGACTTTCAGGTTGGCCTCTGTCTTCTCCATGAAATTGTCCATCAACAGCCATTCGTCATCCGAGATGATCCTGGCAAAGCTGATCGGCACTACATTCGGCTTGCCTTCAGGCGTGGCCGTGGCAATGGCGAACAAGCGCGCTTTTGACGCAACATCTTTCATCTCATCCGTAATCTGTGCCATTTCAATCTCCTGTTATCCTTTGATGTCAGATACAACTATTTTTTGGGTGGAGTTGTACCTATTTTCACACAGGAAAATCGACCGAGATCACCCATTTCGAGGTATTTGAGGGTGATCGGGCAGGGTGATTCAGTGCTTTTCTGGTTTTTCAATTTGTTTTTTCTTGTGTGTCAAGCAGACAGCGCGCCAGTGACGGGCTCAGGGGCAGCCAGGTTTTGACTGCCCCTGATTGGTGTGTCATTTGGTAAAGACTACGGCGCGAAGGTTCTTTGCCATGGTTAATAATTCATCTGGATTACCAACCTTGAGCGCTTTGCCCATGCATACGCTGGCGCACAACGGTTCGTGCCCATTTGCTCGATCCGGACACTCAATGCACATGTCCAGGGTGACCGGCACAGGGAAGCGATCCATGTACAATTTACCGTTCACTTCCTCTGGTTTGTGCTCCTTGGGCATGATGGGCAGCCAGATCACTCCATCCGGCAAGTTGTTCACCAGCTTGCAGGCATTCTGACAGGCAAAGCAGCCTACACAGCATTCCAGGTCAATCAACATCGCGATCTTAGCCATGTCACACCGCCTCTATCTTGATCAACCGGCAGCGCGCTGAGCGCATCGCCGGTGTGCCAAACTGTGGATCTGAGGGTTCAGCCCCGATTAACACATTGATATTCGCCCCCAGGTGCCCATACCCATCCAGGCCTAGCTCCTTGCAAGGGTCGCGCCAGCCGGGGCGCGGCACGTGCACACAACGCGGATCGATGCCTTTGGTCAGGCGTGCCTTGGCGCGAATGCGACCGTTGGACGATTCGACAAACAGCCAATCCCCATCGCTGATCTTTTCTGCCTTGGCTGCATCGGGATGGATCTCGACGAACGGCTCCGGTTCGATCTCACGCTGCATGGGGATCTGCGTCCAGGCTGAGTGATAGAACGGGTAGATGCGGGCGCCAGTCATCAGGACGTACGGATAGGCAATCATCAGTTGTTCGTTTATATAAGAGGAGGGCGACACGTAATCTGGAAGAGGATCGTATCCGAAATTGGCCCAGGCTTCGCAATACAGCTCAATCCGACCGCTGGGAGTGCGGAAACCGGGCTGCCCGTCGGGCCGCTCCAGACCTTTCTCGTACTTTTTGTGGACGCGCTTTTCGCCGCCATAGGTTACGTAGTAGCCTTGTTTGGTCATCTCTTCCCAGGTAGCGTCGATGTTATAGAAGGTCTTCAGGCGCCACTGCCACATCTCATGAACGTTCTTCCATGGCCACCAATCGGGCTTGAAGCGCTTGCCCAATTCCAGCCAGAACTGCCAGTCGCACCAGGCATCGCCTGGCGGGTCTACTGCCTTCTGCGGCACCACCACCGGGCAGGGGTCGCTATACAGTTCTTCGTCGGCTGATTCTCGCTCGGACCAGTGCGCTGTGGGCAGCACCAGGTCGGCCATCTTAGCCGTGTCGGTCATGAAGTAGTCCTTGACGAACATAAATTCTAGCTCGCTCAGCGCAGCCACAATGTCGCGTGAATTCTCATAGCACATCACGGGATCATCGGCCACGAATCCCATACCTTTAACCGGGAATGGTTTGCCGGTAGTGATGGCGCGCCAGACCGCATCCGGCCAGGGGGCGCCGCCGGCGCGGGTAAGCAGCGGCTTGGTCTCATCGCCAAGCAGGGCGCCCAGGCGGTCGGTGTCCATTTTGGTGATCTCGGGCACCAGCATCACGTCCCAGAAGCGGTTGGAGAGGAACCCGCCCTTGGCGTCCATGTCGCCCAGGATGCCAAACAGGTCAGCGATCGCCCGGCCAGCCTGCATGCCGTTGGTGTGCATGCAGACGCCAAGAGAGATCGTAGAGGTAGTGGGGCGGTTGTTCGCCATCATCCGGGTGGCTTCGATGATCTGCTCTTCAGGAAGCCAGGTGATTTCTGCAACGCGCTCAGGCGGGAACTCTTTCACCCGCTCGGCCAGCATATCAAAGCCGATGGTCCACTTGTCGACAAATTCCTTGTCGTAAAGATCTTCCTTGATCAGGATATTCATCATCCCCAGCGCCAATGCGCCATCAGTGCCGGGGCGGATCTGCATCCAGATGTCGGCTTTGGCTGCCAGGTCAGTAAAGCGCGGATCAATGACGATCAGCTTGGCGCCGCGCTTTCTTGCCTCCAACAACTGCGGGCCTTGCAAACCAGGCCAGGCAGTCAGCGGGTTAATGCCCCATTCGACGATAGTGTTAGCATTGCGAACATCGGCTGCATCGATGAATGAGAAGAACCCATAGGTGAACATGGTGGGGAGCAGATTCGGCATCAGACATACGTGCACTGGGCACAGCCCCCAACCAGGCAATCCGAAGCTAGCCTGGGCGCGCATGTGCCAATGGTTCCAGCCGCGACCGGTACCCTGTCCAGTGACAAAAGCCCCATCGCCATATTTTGTGGTGATGCCACGGACCTTCTCTTCGATCTCGTCCATGGCCTCTTTCCAGGTGATCTCCTGCCATTTATTGCCGCCACGCGGCCCCACCCGGCGCAAGGGGTATTTGAGCCGGTCTGGATGAGCGTGGATTTGCTGGGCGCTCAATCCTTTACAGCACACCATCCCCTGCGAGACCGGGTGGTTGGGATCGCCCTCAACCCTCACAATCTGGTTGTCCTTGACGTGCAAAAGGACGCCGCATTTTGAGTGGCAATCAAAACAAATTGTCCGGACAACTTTTTCCGCCATATTTTTCATGCCTCCTACACATTTTCTTTAGCCAAGATGATTTGAGTGGAAATAGATTGAGCCTGAACGTTTTTTCAATAAACGCCTCCTCCGTTGGCAAGAAAGGGTGAGCCCTGCAGGGTGCTCATTACAGCCGTGTTTATCGGCAGAATCTCAATGGATGACTGCCGGACGGTGGAAAAGAATAAAAAAGTCATCTACCAGTTACTTGTAAAGATCGAAGCGCCAGTAAATGACTATAAGAACGCCTAGATGGTAATAGTAATATTATGATACCTTAATTATGATTACTAATATATCATATTAAAAGACAAGAGTCAATAGACGCGCGCTAAACCAGGCGGCGATCTAAATGACGGGATGTATTCTGCTTTTTATATATCAGGGTTTGGGCATGACCGCTGAAAAAGAAGCAATCGAAGCACTTTAAAGTTTAACTTGACCGGCATCCAGTCGATCCATCTAGCTTACCGGATTAAACATGCCCATCAAGTAGATATCCACCAGTTGCTTAACGCGGTCTTTCTTGGGAAAACGTAAAACCCCTTCGCCTGCGAGCAGGTTTTGGGTAACGACAAAGTTGAGGAAGATGCCATAGAACGCATGGACGGCGAGCTCGACGTTGACGGGACGCAGCACGCCTTGCGCCACCTGGGCGGAGAGATACCGGTTCAGCAATTTCTCCACTGGAACTACCAGACGGGCGCAATATTTTTTACCAACTTCTGGAAAGCTGCGCGTTTCGGCAATAAACATGCGCACGATTTCGGCGTTGCGCATATGGGTGTTCGTAAATCCCTCGCCCACCTCGATCAGCGACCGGCGCACGTCTTCGTAAGTGACATCTTTTTCCTCATCCAGCGAGGCGTTGATCTCATCCAGGATCGGGATAAACGACAGGCTGTCGGTCAAAGCCAGAAAAAGATCTTCCTTGCTGCGAAAGTGCTGGTAAATGGCAGAGGGGGAGATCCCGGCTTGCTGGGCAATCTCCTGCATCGTCGTCGCGGCATAGCCCTTCTGGGGAAAAATCACGACCGCGGCCTCCAAAATCTGGGTGCGGCGGTCTGCTGGCAGTTCGAGCTCTTGTTCCAAGGCTTCCAGGTCGTCTGGACACAGATCGATTCGATCTTTAATTATCTCCAGGCTCATCCCCAACATCTGGAAGCGCTTGATGCATACGACAAGCTGGATATCCTGGAGGCGGAACAAGCGGAAGCCGCCTTCTGTGCGCGCCGGCGAGGGCAGCAGGCCCTTTTTTTCATAGTTGTAGATCATGGCGGGGGTGCAGCGCTGTCCGGTCAATCGAGAGA
>JADYYC010000069.1 GCA_020853835.1 Anaerolineales bacterium | reverse complement strand
GCCAGCAGAAGCGCAGGAAAAACCAACCAGTGCAAGCCCCAGCGTGCCATCGAAATCATCAGTAATCTTGGTCTTCGTCTAACCAGATTTCATCGTCTTCGTCCTCGCCCTCCAGTTCTTCCCATTCATCCAGGTCTTCGGTCTCATCTTCCCAATCTTTCTCAGGATCCAGATCATTCATGCGGGAAAACGTCATGCACCCTGCATCTGGATCGAACTCAACAGCCGCAGCGCCACAATACCCATCATCAAGAAATACACAGTCGATGTAATGGCATCGAATACGTGGCATTATTTACCTCCTGTGAATACCTAAAGATAAGCGTTTTTCAAAATCATCGATCAGCCAGGCCTCTGCCTGTCCGTCGAACGGCAATGATTTTACCCCACTTGGGATTAAAAGCAAGGCATTTGCCTGGGCCAAAGAAAAGAAATTTCCCGAACCCTGGCGTCCCGTCAGGCGAGCGACCAGTTCTCTTTTACTGCTGCCAACAATTTTTTGGGGTCATGTGGGGCGGAATTATATCATCCGTCAGCCAGGACGGACGCGGTGAGCTTCCATCACATTCGGCAGGTTTTCTAACCTGTCCAGCAGGCGGCTCAATTGGATGATATCGCGCACTTCAATGATCAAATCAAAGATTGCCATGTTGCGCGTGGTCTCAACTTTTACGCTCGGCATATTTACGCCTTCGTCGGCGATCAGAGTGGACACATCTTTCATGAGGCCGTCACGGTCGAAGGCTTTGATGCGTATCGGAACCGGATAGGTGGATTTCACTTCCCCCCAGCTTACCCGCACCAGGCGCTCGCGGTCGCCAATCCTGAGGACATTCGGGCAGTCTTTGCGATGGATCGTCGCGCCTCTTCCACGAGTTATATAGCCGACAATTTCATCGCCTGGGGCTGGATTGCAGCAACGCGCGAAATTCGTCAACAAACCTTTCAGTCCCAGAACCGAAACCGAGGCTTCTACCGGCGCCGCGCTCGGTTTCGAAACAGGTAACCACTCCTCGAAGATATCGTCTTTATCTCCCAATGTGAGATGTTTGACAATCTTCTGAGCTGGAAGGTCGCCTGTGCCAAGCGCAACGTACAGGTCTTCGATCGATTTGAGCTCAAACTCGTGCGCCAGCCGGTCGAGGTTGGTGGATGTCAGTCCAAGCCGGCGTAATTCTTTGTCCAGCATTGTTTTGCCCATGCTGGCGTTTTTCTCACGCGCCTGACGCTTAAACCACTGGCGGATTTTCCCGCGCGCGCGCTGGGTCTTCACCAGTCGGAGGTTGAGGTTCAGCCAGTCCAGGCTGGGGCCGCCCCTTTTGGCGATCAGGATCTCGACCTTATCCCCCGTTTTTAGCTGGTAATCCAGAGAGACCAGCTTCCCGTTAATTTTCGCGCCCCGACAGCGATGACCGACATCGGTATGCACCTGGTAGGCAAAATCGATCGGCGTGGATCCGGCGGGCAGATCGATGATGTCGCCCTTTGGGGTGAACACATAGACGCGATCCTCGAACACCTCGCTTTTCATGCTGTCCACGAACTCGCCGGCGTCTTCGATATCCTGTCTCCACTCCATCAAGGAGCGCAGCCACAAAATCCTCCGCTCATAATCATCGTCCCGCGCCGAGCCCTCTTTGTATCGCCAGTGCGCCGCAATCCCATATTCGGCGTTTTGATCCATCTCCTGGGTTCGAATCTGGATCTCCAACGTGTTACCGTCGTCGTAATTGACAGCCGTGTGCAGCGACCGGTAGAAATTATCCTTCGGGGCGGCAATGTAGTCGTCAAACTCGCCGGGAATCGGGCGCCAATGGGCGTGGATCGTCCCGAGCGCGGTGTAGCACGTCGTCGTATCCGGCACGATGATGCGCACCCCCCGGATATCGTGCACCAGATCAAATGGTATGCCCTTGCGCACCATTTTCCGGTAAATCGAGTAGATATGTTTTGGACGGGCGGAGATCTCGGCCTGTATTCCCACCAAATTAAGCACCGATAACAGGTTATTCTTGATCTTTTGCATTTCTTGTTCGCGTTCGGAACGGCGCCTGGCCAGGTTTTCGGCTATCTCTCGGTATTTTTCCGGGTTGACATAGCGAAAGCTCAAATCTTCGAGCTCCCATTTGATTTGCCAGATGCCCAAACGGTTTGCAAGCGGCGCAAAAATATCCAGCGTTTCCTGAGCGATCCTGCGGCGTTTATGCTCAGGCATGTGACCAAGCGTCCGCATGTTGTGCAGCCGGTCGGCCAGCTTGATCAGCACGACCCGCACGTCTTCTCCCATCGCCAGGAAGGTTTTCCGAAGGGTCTCGGATACCAGGTCGTATTTGCGGCTGCGAAAGATTTGCTCCGCCTCTTCCTGCGGGCTCGCCATACCCCGCCGTTCGGCGATGACCTGTTTCTCCTTTTCCTCCAGCGCATCTTTTTCCTGCTGATCACCCCTGGACACGCGCGGAAGTTGTGTGAGTTTTGTGACTCCATCCACCAGACGGGCCACTTCATCGCTGAAATCACGCTTGAGATCCTCAAGCGTGACCCCAGTATCCTCAACCGTGTCGTGCAGAAGCGCGGCCGCAACCACGACCGGCGGCACCCTCATATCCGATAATATCGATGCCACCGCAAGACAATGATAAATATACGGTTCGCCCGAAGCCCTTTTTTGCCCTTCATGGGCTTTCTCGGCAACCCGGTAGGCGCGCATAACCAGCTCTCTATCGGCTGGGCTATATGATTCTGGCAGGTTTTGAATTAATTCTTCGATTTGCATTTCGGTCTCTAAGAAATTTAGATTAGTATAACATTTGCCCGTTCTATTGATGGATGAAATCTTTCCCGGAAGATTGTAAAATTTAAATGAATTTCTCCGGCG
>JADYYC010000068.1 GCA_020853835.1 Anaerolineales bacterium | reverse complement strand
TCAACCGGCATTTCAAGGGCTTCTTCGGCTTTTTTCTTGGTCATCTCGATCATCGCAGGCCCATAAGGACAGAAGGGCGTGGTAAGGATCATCTTCAAATATGCGGAATCTTCTGATAATTTGACGTCTCGAACCAACCCAAGCGCAATGATGTCCAGCCCCAGCTCGGGGTCGATCACTTCACGCATTTTATCCTTGAATGGCTGTACGACTTCGGGATGGGTCTGTTCGATCTCCCACACAGCCTGGTTTGAGTTTGATTGGGTTTCACTTTCTGCCATCTGGCATTCCTCCGTTCAGTCGGCGCGGTTTTGAATCTGAGATGCTAACCAGCCTGTTGGCGTTCGATAACAGGGATGTCGTCGCCGGGAATAACGTCGACAGGGATCACGTATGTACAGACCGAATCACCGTGGAGCAGGCACTGGATCTTTTGGGCGGGGATATCGAGTATCGTCGATATCAAGGTCTGGTCTACCGAACAAACCTCGGGATGATCCTGCCCGATGTGGTAATAAGGGCAGCTAGATTCTCGGATGTAGTAATAGTCTCCTTGCTTTTCAACCTCCACGCCAAAACCTTCACGAGAAAGAAGTTGCTGGACCAGTTGGATGCGCTCATCCATCGAGAGCTGGCGTGCTTCCGCGCGGTATTCATCCGCCATGTCTTCTGCCATCTGGGTAAAAAGGGCGTGGATAAAGCCTGGGGAGGCTGTTTCTTTCAGTTGTTCCAGGAGGCGGACGGTGAGGCGAATGTAGCGGGTAGGGAATTGCTCACGCCCCTTCTCGGTCAGGAAATAAATGCGGCGCGGCCGGCCCACACCATGACGCTCTTCTTCGGAGCTCACCAGTCCTTCAGCTTCAAGTTTGACGATGTGGTGCCGGATTGATATCGGATTGATTTCGACTGCTTGTGCAAGGTCTTTGATGGTACACCGCTCGCGCACCAGCAAAGTCTGAAGCACCCGCTCTCTGGAATTCTTTGGTTCGCTATTCGTCATTATTCTTCATCAAGAGTTGCTCAATACCGTTATCTAACGCAAAAAAGTATAGCATGTGGTAAATATTTTGTCAATATTTAATATTTTTATCGTAAATATTATTGACGTAGCTCATTCTCTCTGCTATAATTTCGTCCGTCTGTCATCGAGACCGATTTTCCAGAAATTGGTGATAAATCCTCGGATTCGGACAGTCCAATTAAATTGAACCACAGTCTTTAGGAGAAACTGAATGTCTGAACTTGATATTCGCAATCTGCATGCCGGCATCGATGGCCGCGAAATCCTGAAAGGTGTTAACCTGGTCATCAAGCAAGGGGAAGTGCATGCCCTCATGGGACCGAACGGAACCGGTAAATCGACTCTGGCTTACACGCTGATGGGGCATCCCAATTATCAGGTAACCGAGGGCGAAGTCTGGTTCAAAGGCCAGAACATCCTCGAGCTCGAGCCAGACGAGCGCGCCCATCTGGGGTTATTCCTGGCATTTCAATATCCAGTTGCGATCCCGGGTGTGTCGGTGGCGAATTTCTTGCGCGCCGCGATAAACGCAAACCGCAAATCGAATAACCCAGAGTATAAAGGGATACCCGTCCCCGAGTTCAGAAAACTTTTAAAAGAAGAGATGGATTTATTGCGCATGGATCACGCTTTTGCGGGGCGCTATCTGAACGACGGCTTTTCAGGCGGTGAGAAAAAACGCGCCGAAGTGCTACAGATGGCGACGTTGAAACCGGAGATCGCGGTTATGGATGAGACCGATTCGGGTCTGGACATCGATGCGTTGCGCATCGTATCTGACGGCGTCAATGCCTTGCGCGGACCCGAGCTGGGGGTTCTGGTGATCACCCATTACCAGCGCATCTTGAACTACATAAAGCCGGATCAAGTGCACATCATGCTGGGCGGTCGCATTGTGGAATCGGGCGGCGCGGACCTGGCGCTCCATCTGGAAGAGCATGGGTACGACTGGCTGCGCGAGCGTGAAGATCACACCATAACCGCATAGATTTGATCGATTGGTCTGTCAGGTAGTGACCGTTAATTTTAAAGGTAGACCAATCGATTGGCTTGGAGGTATGTAATGACCAATGATGCACAGATTTTAGAGGGGATTGGGGAGTACAAGTACGGTTTTAGCGACCCTGACACATCTGTTTTCAAAAGCCGGAAAGGCCTTGATCGCAAGGTGGTGGAACAGATTTCCGCCATGAAGGGTGAACCACAATGGATGCTGGATTTCCGGCTCAAAGCGCTCGACCATTATTTCAAGCGCCCGATACCTACCTGGGGCGGCGACCTGAGCGATCTGGATCTGGACGACATTTATTACTATGTCAAACCCACCGATGAAGAAAGCCGCTCATGGGATGATGTGCCGGAGACCATCAAGAACACTTTTGACAAGTTGGGCATTCCTGAGGCTGAGCGGAAGTTCCTGGCAGGTGTCGGCGCACAATACGAATCGGAGATGGTTTACCATCGTGTGCAAGAGCACCTTGAAAAACAAGGCGTGATATTTTTGAGCATTGAAGAGGGACTGCGCCAACACCCAGACCTGTTCCGGGAGTATTTCAGCACTGTCATCCCAATTGAAGATAATAAGTTTGCCGCGCTCAACAGCGCCGTCTGGTCGGGCGGGTCGTTTATTTACATTCCAAAAGGGATCAAAGTCGACCTCCCATTGCAGGCCTATTTCAGGCTCAACGTGGCAGACATAGGCCAGTTCGAGCGCACTTTAATTATCGCAGACGAAGGCACGCAGGTGCATTATGTGGAAGGCTGCACCGCGCCAACTTACACAACCGACTCGCTTCACTCGGGCGTGATCGAGATCGTCGTCAGGCCCCATGCAAGGGTGCGCTACACGACGATCCAGAACTGGTCGACCAACGTGTATAACCTGGTGACCCAACGCGCCATGGTCTACGAGGGCGCCACGATGGAGTGGGTGGACGCAAACCTGGGCTCCAAGCTAACCATGAAATATCCGTCGACGTATTTGTTAGAACCAGGAGCGCATGGCGAGGTTCTGTCGATGGCATTTGCAGGTCCAGGGCAGCACCAGGACGCAGGAGGAAAGGCGATCCACTTTGCTCCCCACACCAGCAGCAAGATCACCTCAAAGTCGATCAGCAAAGGCACAGGACGATCTTCCTATCGTGGGTTGTTGAAGGTTTATAAAGGCGCTTATGATGTCAAATCCAACGTCGTTTGCGATGCCCTCCTGCTGGACGATAAAGCCCGCTCAGACACATACCCCTATATCGAAGTCGATGAGGAGGATGTGACGGTTGGACATGAAGCCTCCGTCTCAAAGGTGGGCGAGGAACAGCTCTTCTATTTGATGAGCCGCGGGTTGAACGAGGAAGAAGCGACGACGATGGTCGTGTCTGGATTTATCGAGCCGCTTGTTAAAGAGCTGCCGATGGAATATGCGATTGAAATGAACCGGTTGATCCAGCTTCAAATGGAAGGCTCAATCGGATAAAAACTGAGGTCACTATCTATATGGCAGAACGTGTTGTAATTTCAAGAGGCGGGCGAAATGAGCGCCGGGACACCCGGCATTTTGGATTTAGTCGTCAGGATTCGCCCTTACTTGCAGGTCAGCAGATTGCCCCTGCGTTCCTGCGTGATTATCGTGAACAAGCCTGGCAGGCATTTGAAGAGCTGCCCCTGCCTTCGACGAACGACGAACCCTGGCGCAGAACGGATCTTCGAGGGCTGCCGGCGTCATCGTTTCAACTTCTAAGCCAGGCGGATTTGACCGCCCTCCACCTGCCCGACGCCCCTGCAGAGCTGCTTGCGCCGCTCACGGGGGAAGAACATGGCGGGCAAATGATCATAACTGCCCAAGGGACTAAGACCTTTTTGGCTCCGGAACTGGTGGAGCAAGGGATTATCTTTTGCGATTTGCGGACCGCGGAAAAACAATATCCGCAGATTTTGGAAAAGATACTGGGCAAAGTCGTACCTCCCGATGAAGGCAAGTTCTCCGCGCTGGTGGGCGCCCTGGCGACCGACGGCGTGCTCGTCTACATCCCACGCAATGTCCAGTTGGAACAGCCGCTCCACAGCATCTTGTGGG
>JADYYC010000067.1 GCA_020853835.1 Anaerolineales bacterium | reverse complement strand
TGGTCACCCGGTCCGCGATGTATCCAAAGAAAGGATTGAGGATGCCGGGGAGCTGCAGCATGGCCGAAAGCAGGCCCGCCTGGGTGAGCGAGAGGGAGAGCTTCTCGATCAGCAGCGGCAGCATGGGTGGAACGCTCGAAGTATAGATGTCGTGGGTAAGGTGAGCGGCGATGACCGGAACGACCTGGCCGGTTTGGAATTCGCTCGATTCGATTGTGGAGGAGTAGGGTGTGGTTTGGGTTGTCATGGGCTCTCGGCGCAACCGGGCTATTGTAACATGGGCTTCGGCTCGATGGAAACCACCCTGAAAACCAATTCCAACTCCGGTCTGGGGCTCAAATTAATGTTCTACTCATGATGCGCTGGAACAGATATGATAGCATTTATCCATAAAATGGGATTTCACGTTGCAGGGGCGTTTCAACGCAGCGGGGTAAATCCGTGTCCGGAAGAAGCTGTTCATCTGACTCTGAGGTGACAAAAAGCTATGAGAATCGCAGCAAAAAGTCTGTTACTGATCATGATCACCGCCCTCTACCTGACCGTTTCTTTGCCAGCCTCGGCGGTGTCGGTGCAGGGACGAGGCAGCGGAACGACGCAGGCCGAGTCGAACCCCGCGCCGGCGGGCCCGGCGACCATCTCCCCCGCGGACGCCGACCAGCTTGCCGCCGCAATGAATGTGCCAGGCGCGGACTTGAACTGGGCGGATTTGATGGGCAGCGACACCGACGGCGTGGGGGTGAGCAACGCCCCGTTTGCGAACTGGTTCCCGCGGGCAGGGGGCACGTTTGCTATCCTGTCGACTGGCCTGGCTGCTAACGCCGGCCCGCCAAAACCGCCGACCGGCCCATCAGGAAAATTGACGGGACTTTTCAACAACGACCTCGGCGACGTGGTGCGCTTGCAATTGAACCTCCACGTCCCGAACAACGTCAAGTGCCTGAGTTTTGATTTCGCTTTTCACTCGACGGAATTCCCACAGCCATCCGGTACCATTGGGAATGACACGTTTACGGCGCAACTGGACGACGACGCCCTCTCGATTATAGATGGCGTGGTGGTCGCACCAGGTAATTTTGCCGTGGATGGGGCGGGGAACAACGTCTCGGTCAAAGGCGGGTTTTCGATCACAACCTTTACCCAGTCCGCTTATTATGGCGCGACTTCGCTCTTTCAGGCCAGCACGCCGGTGACAGGCGGATCGACCATCAACCTTTATCTCTCAATCCAGGACCTGAAGGACGACGAAATCGATTCAGCCGTCTTTCTGGATAATTTCCGCTGGAGTACCCAGGCCTGCCAGCCAGGCTTGAAAGACTTGATCTCCACCGTTTACCTGCCGCTCATGGCGCAGCCATAGGCGCGTGTGCCCCTCAGGCTCGTCGATTTATATCATTAAACCTATGAGGACAGCCCCAGCAAGCGCATGACCTCGGTGCGCTCCAGCTTGGAGCGGCCCTGTTGGAGCGCTTCGAGCGTGGCGTACGCCAGGAGGAGGGGCGCCTCGCAGAACTTGCGCGCGGGACCGTCTGGAAGCTCGGCGATGTAAGCCTCCGCCTGTCTCAGATTAGCGCGCGTATAAGCCATCATCTGGGAGGCGTCCCAGTGATCTGGGAAGAAGTCCACGCCGCGCTGCAGGTCTTCCTGACGGTTGCGCAGGATGTTGACCGACTGGAGGCCGCGCCCAAATCCAATCGCAAAGCAGCGGTTTGCCTGCGTGCCGTCGTACCAGCCCCACAAATCCGAAAGCAGCAAGCCTACTGCGCCGGCGACGCCCATGGTGTAGCGGTCCAGGTCGGATTCGCTGTGGATCGAGAACCCGTCCTCGGCCCACCCCGCCATGCGGTCGGCCATGGTAGCGGTGGAGTCCCACACGCGATGGGCGATTGGGCGCGGCGCAAGGGACAACCATTCGCCCAGGCGCAGGCTCACCTGGGGGAGTTGGTGACGGAATTCGGTTATCGCTTCCCACAGTTCCTCCACCCGCAGGCGTTCTCCGGAAGCCTGGATAGCCCGGCTGATGGCGCGCAGAAGGCGCGCCTTGCCCGAGGCGGGGATCGATGGATGATCCTCGATTTCGTCTATCGCCCTCAGGCACAGATAACCCGAGCCGACGGCTTCGAGGAGGCCGGCGGGCAGGCGGCTGATGGGGATGTAGAATGTCCGGCTGGTGATTTCTAGCATCTCCAGACCCTGCCGGCGCAACTCGGAGTTCTCGGAGCCCGAACCGGCGATGGCGAACAACAGCAATGATTGGTATTCCAGTTGTGCTCCCATAACGAATAAACCTCCTATCCTGTGCCTGGTGGATGCCACATAGTGGATGCCACATAACCGGTAAAAGGCGGCCTGCCTCAGTTTGCTACAGCGACATGATGTTGCTCCACGGCTTGCACGGCGGCGGAGTACCTCGCCAGCGCGAGTAATGGGAAGTAGATGCGGTACAGGTCGTAGCGCAGGTAGAACACGCGCGGAAAACCTGTACCGGTGAAGTAAGGCTCCACCCAGGAACCGTCAGGCTGTTGGGTCTCCAGGAGAAATTCGACCCCGCGCAGCAGGTTTGGGTGCTGCGCTTCACCCGCGGCGGTCAGACCGGTCACGACCCAGGCTGTTTGAGAGGCGGTGCTGGGACCGGCGCCTCTGAGGGCGGGGTCGGAATAGGTCATACAGGTCTCGCCCCATCCGCCGTCGGGGTTTTGTTTTGCGTATAGCCAATCTACCGCGCGGCGGATATAGCCGGCGCGCATGTCTTCCCCCGCGGCGGCGAGGGCGGTCAGCGCCAGCCCGGTGCCGTACAGGTAGTTGACCCCCCAACGCCCATACCAGGCGCCGTCCTTTTGCTGTTGCGCTTTTAAAAATGCGACGCCTCTTTCGATGTTTGTCTGTCCCAGGTCGAGTTCAACCAGCATTTCGATGGCGTGCGCGGTCACATCGGCGCAGGTGGGGTCGAGGGGGGTGAGGAAATCGGCAAAGGGTACGTGCAGGAGCGCCTGGCGGTTATTGTCCCGATCAAACGCCCCCCAACCGCCATCGCTCGATTGCATCTGCGTCATCCAGTCAACCGCCCGCCTAACCGCAGCCGAGCGCTGCGACGCGGCCTCGCCGCTCAAAGCCGCCCGCATCAGGGCGCGCGGCGCAAGCGCGCTGTCGTCCAGGTCGGGATACCAGTCGTTGAAGAATTCGAAAGACCAGCCGCCGGGTTCCAGGCCGGGGTTTTTAACCTGCCAATCGCCGCGATGGCGGATCTCTTTACTGAGCAACCAGGCTGCCGCGCTGCGCAGCGCCGGGTGGTCCTGTCTCAGCCCCGAATCGCGCAGCGCCACCACGCTCCAGGCGGTGTCCCAGACCGGCGAGGTGGCGGGCTGCCAGATGATGGTGTTTTTTTCTTCGAGAATGAAATCTTCCAAGCCCTCGATAGAACGCGAGATGACGGGGTGTTCCATCGGATAGCCCAGGCTGTGCAGCGCAAACAGCGAATAGATCCAGGGCAGCAGAATCCCGCCCCAGCTTCCATCGGCTTCCTGGTGTTCGACCACCCAGGCTTCGACTCGCCGCAGGGCGCTTTTGCGCCCCGGTTTCCAGGGCGTCTTCTCATAGAGTTTGAGCAGCCTGTCCGCGATCAAAAAGAAGGCTCGCCAGCTAAACGGGGTGCCGAGCGGCCCGAGGCTGTAATTTCGCTGCGATGGCGGTTCGCTGAACAGTTCGTCGATTCCGGCGTTTGCGGGGAGGGTATAGACAGGCCGGTTGGTCAGCACAATGGACAGCGCCATCAATGTTTCGCGCGACCAACTGGCAAACTCGTAGATATTGAAGTAGAACCAGGGTGGCAGGAAAATGATTTCCGGCGGCAGGGAGGGCACGCCGCGATAATCATACTGGCCGAAAACGGCGAGCCAGATCTTGGTAAACACGTTCGCCTTCGAGGGGCCGCCCTTCGAGCGGATAAATTCGCAACTGCGCTGCAACATCGGATCGTCTGCGGGTACGCCCCCGATCTTGAGGCCCAGGTAACACTGGATGCTCACATCGAGATCCCCCGGCCCGCCGTAATGCGTGGCCCAGGAGCCGTCCGGGTTCTGCTTGCTGGCGATGTACGCAATGGCTTTGCGCCGCCGTCCGGGGTCCAGCCAGCCGAAGAGAACCGTCATGAGCGTGATGTAGCCCGCGGTCGTGCTCGCGTCGGCTTCCAGGGCGCCGGCCCAATACCCGCCCGGCGCCTGGCGCTCGAGCAGCCAGTCCTGGGTGCGCTGGATAGCCTGTTGCAACCGTGAAGGCTCGGGTAAATCAGGGATGGGTGGGCGAGCGTCCGCCATAATCGATTTCACGAACGGGGCTTTGGGTTGGCTGGAGGCGTCTCGGCGATTATTCCATTCAAGAAGACCTCCTGAATAAACAGTGACGTCTCGTGGGGGCGTGAAGGCTGCTTGAAATGCACCTCACCCAGGATGTAAGACATGAGCAAGTTCATCAGGAAACGGGTCGCGTCAAGCACGTTCAACTGGCGAAACTCGCCGGCCTCGATACCGCTCTGGATGATCCCATAGGCCACCTGATCGATGGCTTGCAGTTCTGCCGAAACACGTTCGAAACTCAGCCCGGAGATGCGGGTGGTTTCCTGCAGGAACATGCCGGGGTTGAAGAAATCGCGCGGGAAGTGGTTCAGATAATGATAGATGAACCCGTATAGCTGTTCGGAGGGGCATGGCAGCGCGCTGAGTTTTTCAATCAGGGCCTGGTGAAATTCTTCCAGGTTGAGCCTGGACTGAATAACTTCCTGGAAAAGCCGGCCTTTGTTGCCAAAGTAGTGGTAGATCGTTGGCGGGGCGACGCCCACTTCTTCGCAGATATCGCGGATCGAGACATTTGAAAAACCGCGCTCGCTGAAAAGCCTGGCAGCCGCCTCGAAGATCACCTGGCGTGGTTCGTAATCTTGCTTTGTTTGTTCCAACTTGTTTTGATCCTCCTGGCAGTTAGTGTACCCTCGGAGGGTTATTGAGATTCATTATAACGAACGTTAGTTATACTGTTATGTGATTGACCACAATTATAATAATAGGAGAAAAAATGTCAATATAATTGGCAGGTGTTTTTAAATGAGATTCAGCCTTTTCAAACCAAAGGACGCGGCCGCCCCGGCCGCGCCCTTTATATCATTGGGAAGCGATGATCAGTCCGATTCGATGCGTTTTTCCAGGGCTTCTTCGATCTCCTGCAGGATCTGGGCGGCGGGGGTGCGCAGCGCTTCTCCCATCAGCAGTTCGTAGATGCGCCGGTGGACAATCTTGCGCTCATCTTTGAAAAAGACCAGGTCCAGTTTGTTACACCCTCGCAGCAGCGTGAGCAGGGCGAGCTCTTCGAGTTCCGGCTCGTTTCTGGTCAGGCCCACCGTCCGAAGGCGGCGCATCAGCGAAAACTTCGCCGAGGCGTTTAGCTCGGAGCTGGGAGGGTAGGGCGTGACCCACTCGTAATCGCCGTCTTCTTCCTTGAGCACCCCTTTTGCAACCAGTTTTTCATAAATCTTGTGGATAACCGCCTTCGGCTTTAGATCCAACTCGTCGAGCCAGAAGCCGACTTTTTTGGCGCTGCCGTGTTTATGGATCATCGAAAGCGCTTCGTCGAGCAGCGCCTCGCCGGTGGGGGCTTCGTTGATCACTCTGATGCGGTGTTTTGGATCCGATTCGATCCGGCCCAGAACGGCCAGGTCTGCCAGAAGCGCCCCGCCTATCCCAGCCAGCAGCCCTTGCAGCGCGGATGGGATCACAACCACTTTCTCTTCGTGCAGACCGATCAAGAACAAATTTTCGTGCAATGTGAGCATGACCCGACCTTCCGTTATTTACGACCTTCAAAACCAGGACATTCAACCGGAGATTATAATCTCAACTGCGATGTTCCTGACCTTAAAATTTACGTTCTGGAACCACGGCGGGTTTATTTACGTCTTAAAAACATCCTGACATCCAGCGCCATTCCCGCAATTCTTGAAATTTGGAGGAGTAAATCGTGAACAAACCCTGGCGGCTGTATCTGTGGGTGATCGCCATTTTTGCGTTGAGCGCTGCCGGCTGCGCCCAGGCTGTTACACCATCGGCAGGTGAAACTTTCGAACCGCCAGGCGCAGCGGTGACGGAAACCCCGCCTGTAAACGGTATAATCTCAACAAGCACCGAAGAACCTGTCCAAATGAACCCTTCCCCTACCCCGCCCCAAAGCGCCGGGCTGGAAAGCCTGATCCAGCAAGCCGTGCGCGATCTGGCTGCGCGCCTGTCTATACCCGAAGACCAGATCCAGCTTGTCAGCGCCGAAGCGGTCGTGTGGCCCGACGCCAGCCTGGGCTGTCCGCAGCCCGAGATGGCCTACATCCAGATCCCGTTTGATGGGTCGCTCATCATCCTGCGCGCGGGTGAGAAGACGTATGAGTACCACGCGGGCGGCAAACGTGGTTTGTTTCTGTGCGAAGGGGTGAAAACAAAGCCGGGCAAACCGGCCCCGATCGATCTTTCGAAATCGACGCCGCCAGCCCCCGACCAGGGCATTCCGCCGGGCGCTGACCAGTAGCCGGGCGGGCGGACTGCGTAGGAAAAGCGAGCGCCTCCCAGATCATACATCAGGGAGGCGCTTTATTAGTGCCGAATGCCTGCATCAGCCGGGCGGTCAGCAAACCGCCCCGGTTGAGAGGCTACGGAACGTTTACTTCGACAAGGGTCAGACCCAGTATGCTGGACGCATCGTGGTGAGATACTGCGCCCAGATACCAGCCTGAGGGGAGACCGGCCCAGCTCACCTGAACGGTTCCAGCATCGCCGGCGACGGCCGAGGCCGGCGCCGAATCGATGTTCAGGCTGCCGCCGGTCGCGAGCGGGATAGCCCAGGTGAACATGTCGTAATCGGTATCGCCGCCAGGAGCTGCCCAACCGTGTACGTAGACACTCCAGGCGCCGTCCATGGGCATGCTGATATCGACGTGTTCGTCCGTTCCGCCGCTTGTACTGGAGGCAACCTGTACGCCATTCGGGTTATAGACGTAGATATCCAGGTCAGAGTTCGCTTCGGCGGCCCAGGGTGGCAGGACAATCCGGAACAGAGCTGCCCCCGAAAGGTTGAACGTGTGTACGTTCGAGTAACCGTCGTTGGGGTCGAAAGTCTGATCGGGATCCTGTACCACGGTGTCGCTGGTGACGGTCGCCGGGATCAGCCCGTGGTTTTCAGCCGAGTAAGCGCCCGTATAGCCAAAGTGGACATCAAAGCTGGTCGAGCCCGAAGCGTCGCTGCCCAGGACCTCTGCCGGTGCTTCGAACAGCGAGCCGCGCACCGCGATCGGGCTGTAGGCTTTGTAACCCTTGCCGCCGACCCAGGTCAACGACCCGAAGCGCCATTCACCGACCGGGGCGCTCCCGTCATTGGTGACCGTGACCAAGAAGTCGCCCGATTCGCCTGGATCGAGTTCCATCCAACTCGGCTCGACTGTGACTTCGTAGCCCGGAGGCGCCTTGACCAGCGATTTGAAGATGGTGGTTTCGGGGGCGACGCTGGTGATGGTGCGTATCACGGTGCGGGTGCCAGGCACGGAAGCAATGCCGATTGAAGGATAGTTGAGATTGTAAGCTTTGGTCGGAATCCCCCAGGAATCCAGGAGAGCGCAGGTGGCTGCCGGGTTAGCGAACACGGATGGGAACGCATCGCACAGGAAGCCCAGATATTCGAAGTAACCGGCTTCATAAACCACGCCAGGGTTGAAGACGCTGCCCTTCTTGTCGACTGGGTCGGCAAAGTTGACGTGACCGGCGCCCATGTCGAACGGATCCGCCGGGCTGACGCGGTCGTTGTCGCGCACGCGCTGGTAAGAGGTGGTCATCAGGGCGGATTTGGCTGCCGCAGCCGACCATTCAGGATGCGCCTGCTTGAGCAGCGCAAACAGACCCGCGACGTGTGGGCTGGACATCGAAGTTCCGGCGATGGCCTGGAACAGCTCTCCGGGGTACATTCCGGGATCTGGGAAGGGTGAGTTGCCCGCCAGGATCTGGATACCGGGAGCGGTCACGTCCGGCTTGATGATATCGGGCGTGATTGGCGTAGGTCCACGAGATGAGAAGATAGTCATCGCCGGGGCATTGTAGTCCTTGCTTGTGTACGGGCCGCAGTCCAGCTTGCCATCTCCCGCGATGCGGGGGCCGCCCTTGGGGTCATCGCATTTCTTCTGGTTCTTGCGTGTCTCCAGGCGAGCGCGCGGGTTGGTACTGGATGAGATATAGCTCTTGATCGCGGCGCCGGGGGTGTAATCGACGTGCACCGAGGGGACCCAGTGCAGATCAGTGAACAGGTTGTCGACGTCGCTGTTGTTGTACAAGATCATGCCGATACCGCCGGCTTCGGAAACCGCCAGGCTTTTATCCGCACGACCGACCGCGCCGCGGCGGCAGAGGACGATCTTGCCCGATACGACAGCCGGGTTCAAACCGGGGCCGCCGTAATAACTGGGTGTGCACAGATCGTCGCCGGCATCTGCAGCATCGACCAGCGGGGCCCAGCCGGTCTCGTCCGTGAGCGAAGCGCCGCGGTAGATCTGACCGTTACCCAGCAGGATATAGCCATCGAAAAAGCGCGACTGCGAACTGGCGCCAACGGTTGTGAGCCAGGGCATCGTTCCAGGGCTGCCGATTGTCTCGGGGTTAGGTCCGGAGTTCCCTGCGGAGGCAGCGACAAACACGCCCGCATCTGCGGCGAAAAGGAAGGCGATATCATCAGCGCCAACCGCGCCAGCGCCGCCGCCGATAGAGTAGTTGATTACATCCACGCCGTCCGCGACAGCCTGATCGATCGCGGCTGCCAGGTCGGAGGTAAAGCCGCCCAGGTTGCCCAGGCCTTTATAGGCTACGACGTGGGCGCGCGGCGCAATGCCGGAGACCTTGGCGACCGAGAGGCCGTACACGCTGGCATCCACGCCGGCGTTGCCCGCCGCAGTCGAAGCGGTGTGCGTGCCGTGCCCGTCATCGTCTCGGGCGGAGTCGAACTCGTCCGGGTCGGCGCCGATCAAAAGCCGGTAGGTGTCGAGCACCTGGTAGGCGCCGATGAGTTTGTTATTGCAGGTGAACGGCGCGTCATTTGGATTGTGGGCTGTGTTGCCAAAATCGCAAGGCAGCGGACCGATCGGGGGCGCGGCATAACTTCCATCGTCTGCAAAGGACGGGTGCTCGGGCCAGATGCCGGTATCGATGATCCCGACCACCACACCCTCGCCGTTGATGCCGTTATCGTATGCCCCACCGGGGGCGGTCAGGCCCAAGAAAGCCGGGCTGCTGTCCGTCTGCGGTTGGCGCATCTGGTCTTCTAACACCATGACGACGTCTTTCTGCGAGCGGAAGGCTGCAGCCTGCTCCTCGGTGAGGATGGCGGAGAAGCCGTTTAGCGCGTATAAGTAATCATGCACTTTTGCGCTGACGCTCACGCCGGCCGCTTTCAGGGACGCTTCGTGGCTGCTCTTCAGGAGCCGGGCGTAGCGGCTGACGCTGGCAGAAGCCGGATCGATCTTTTTGCCGGGACCGGGCTCGGTCGCGGCGTAGCCGGCGAGGCTGCCATCGTACTTAATGACCGGGTCGTTTTTCAGTACGATGATGTAGGATTTTGCGCCATCTTTTGCCGAGGTGAGTTGGACCGGGGCAAATGTGGCGAGCGCGGGAAGCAGGGCGATCGCAAAGATCAACAACAGATATATGAGTTTCTTACTCATAGCAATATCCTCCTAAAACGAGAAATCAGTGTATGGACATCAATGTATCAACTGTGTTCGAACCACCCGAGTAAATAGACCTGAAACTGCGCCTCCCTTCTTGTGGGTCGCCAAAACATATCGATCGGTTCAAAATTCTCCCGCATAACGGATAGAATCACTCGATAAAACTTATGCGATGAATGAGTGAAAAAATAAACATCCAACCGAATGTGCTGCGACCAGCCGTTGATACAATTTCAGGATCTGTGTGAAGCTGATCCTGGCTGGAGATTCCCCATCGAATGATGAGATCGGTTATGGTCGATGCTGACCTAACATATTTGTAAGCTTATTTTAAATTAATTATCAGCAAATTGCAAGAGGGATTTATCAGACCGTATTAATCTTAATATTTCTCAAAGCTTCGTAACCGCAACTTTTGTTGCGTGTCAAATAAACCCCAATTAAATTATCCCTCCTGGTTGTTCACAAACGAAACCGGGAGGGATAATATTCGGGCTTGCCGGTGGTCAGCGGCTGCTGATGGGGATGTAGACCGAATTGGTGAGTTCAAGACAATTGACGCTCAGCGAGTAATTGCTTTGCGCGCCCATGAACCCGTCTACGATGACGTAATAGGTCCGCCCAGCCGTGATGGGAAAAATGGCGGCTTGATCTCCGTTAGCGATGCAGTTGCCTGAATGACACTGATTATTCAGTACAAATAGGTCGAGATTGGCGGTCATCCCATCTAGTTCCAGGCTCGCAATTCCGCTTATGCTAGGGATGAATTCATAGACCATCTCTGGCCCAGACTCCAGGCGCGGCGAGCACGCGTAAGTGTGGATCTTGCGCGTGGAGCCCGGTCCGGCGTTCGAGCCGTTCTCCCGGCTGCCACAGCTCAATGATTTGACCGGGCTGCACATCCCGCCGGGGTTCAGGGTGGCGCTTGGGACGGGCGTGGACGTTCGTGTTGGCACGGGGGGAGTGGTCGGGGTGTAGGTGGGTGTGCTGGAAGCCACCGGTGTCGCGGTAGGCGGGCGGGTCGAAGTGTGGTTGGGCGTGTTGGTCGGAGTGTGAATGGGTGTGGGCGTGCGCGTGCCCCCCGAAGGCGCCCGAACGTAATTCACATAGCTCTCAATCGAGCACTCGCCATAGCCGAGCTTGAAATATCCGGAATGCTCTGGACCCCAACTGGACCCCCAGCTATTGCGCACGATCCAATATCCCCCGGCGTCATCATATCCGACCAGGACTACCGCGTGGTTAGTGCCGGTGAGCCCGCCGCAGCGATAAATATTTGCGCTATCGAAATCGCAGCCCGAACAGGAGATGAGCATCGAAGCGGTGAGCGGGCCTTTGTCGACGAGGGCCTGTTGAATGGCGGCGCGGCTGCCCCCGGCATAACCGACTTCGCTGAGATATTTGAGGCGGCTTGCCCAGTCCGGGCAGCGGTCTCCACACTGGCGGTCGCTGCATGCTCCGTTGGTTCTATAGGTGCAGTTGGCGCAGCCGTCGTTACAGGAACAGCCGCTCCCGTCCACGTACTTTAAACACTCTTCGTCAGGGACGCCATTGGTGCGGATAAAATTCAAGGCCTGGCCCGTGTAGCCGCCACAGCAATTACTATAGGACAGGCAGTCTGACACCAGGTACTGCTCCGACAGGTCGAGATCCAGGTTGGGGTTGCCAGCTGCCAGGTTATGGGCAGCTTCGGCGACGCCCACAGACGCAAACGCCCAACAGCTTCCACACCCCCCCTGGTTGCGCACCGGGGTAAGCCAGTTGCCGCCCTGGTAGCTGCGCCAATCAAAAGACGCCAGCGGGGCATTTGGCGCTGTAAATGCGGCGGGGAGGCTGGCGGTCTCCGGCTCAGGGGACGATGAAGGCTCCGCAAACACGGGTTCAAGGGTTGTTTCAGGCGATAAATCGGATGAGGCGGCGTCCTGGTTGCACCCTTTTTTGTAGATCTTCTGCTCCAGCCCGATCAGCTCTGTCACCGCGGCGACAGTGCGCCCATCGG
>JADYYC010000066.1 GCA_020853835.1 Anaerolineales bacterium | reverse complement strand
GGAACCGACCTGCCAGCGAACCCGGGCAGTGGTGCAAGCCGGGTTTGGTCGCCCTGCTGAAAATCCTTCCGGAGCCGCAAGCTGAAATAGGGATTGGCCTACCAGGCGATCCTTAGAATAGGTGCGCCGGGCCCGTCACCCGTTATCCTGACACAGGCATCGTCTTATAGAGCTGTGCCTGAATAAGCCGCCCGCCTGATGGCGGGAAGCAGGGTGGTACCGCGAGAGCGATTTGCGCTTTCGTCCCTGAGTGGGACGAAGGCGTTTTTATTCTTTTGGAGGGAGCATGTCCTTTAAAGAAGTTCCAACCAAACTGGATTTCACGGCCCAGGAACGCGAGATCCTGCGCTTCTGGCAAGAGTCTCAGGCGTTTCGCAAGCTGCAGGAAATTCATGAAGAAGACCCGACCTGGTCTTTTATCGACGGACCCATAACCGCCAACAATCCGATGGGGGTTCACCACGGTTGGGGGCGCACCTACAAGGACCTTTATCACCGCTTCTGGACGATGCGCGGGCGCAAGACGCGCTTCCAGAACGGTTTCGACTGCCAGGGGCTGTGGGTAGAAGTGGAAGTGGAGAAAGAGCGCGGCTTCAAGTCCAAGAAAGACATCGAGGAATTCGGGCTGGACAGCTTTGTGCGCCTGTGCAAGGCGCGCGTGCTGCGCTTTGCGGCGGTGCAGACCGAGCAATCGATCCGGCTGGGCTATTGGATGGACTGGAACGATCCGGACGAACTGCGCGAGCTTGCCCGGCTCATCGAGACCGAGCCTTTGAAGCAGATCACCGTCCAGGGGCCCGAAGGGCCTTACACGGACACGGTTGAGCAGGTCGTGGGGCACCTGGGCCTGCGCGAGATGGGCGGCAGCTATTTCACGTTCTCGAACGAGAACAATTACATGATCTGGACCTTCCTCAAGAAGTGCTGGCAAAAAGGCTGGCTTTATCGGGGCGTGGACGTGATGCCCTGGTGCCCGCGCTGCGCCACGGCGATCAGCCAGCACGAGATCGTGACGGACGGCTACGCCGAGCTCACCCACCGCAGCGTCACCCTGCGCTTCCCGCTGCGGGGGCGTCCGGGCGAATCGCTGCTGGTGTGGACCACCACCCCCTGGACGCTCACCAGCAACGTCGCCGCGGCGGTGGGTCCCGACCTGACCTATGTCAAAGTGCGCCAGGGGGAACAGGTTCTCTACCTGTCGAAAGGCACGCTGGACATGCTGAACGGCCCTTACGAGGTGCTTGAAGAACTGCCGGGGTCTCAAATGGAAGGCTGGACATATGACGGGCCGTTTGACGACCTGCCGGCGGAGAACGAAGTGGGCGGGCACACCGTCTTGAAGGAACTGGCGCAAGGCGTGGAACTGAGCGCGGTTCAAGCCCACCGGGTTATCCTTTGGGACGAGGTTGGCGAGACCGAAGGAACCGGGATCGTGCATATCGCTCCGGGGTGTGGGGCGGAGGACTTCCAGCTTGGGCGCGAGCACCACTTCCCGCTCGTCGCGCCGCTCACCGACGAAGGCTTCTTCGTAGAGGGCTTTGGCTGGCTAAGCGGGAAACACGTGAGCGAAATTGCCACGCCCATCTTCGAAGACCTGGAACGCAAAGGGCTGCTGTACCAGGTAAAGCCTTACACGCACCGCTACCCGACCTGCTGGCGTTGCAAGACCGAACTCGTTTTCCGCCTGGTGGATGAGTGGTTCATCAGCATGGGCGAGACCTATGACAAGCCGCGCAGCCAGATCACGCCCGAGGAGAAGGAACGCAGCCTGCGCTACCAGATCATGGACGTGGTCGAGCAGATCCGCTGGATCCCTGAATTTGGATTTGCGCGCGAGATGGACTGGCTGCACAACATGCACGACTGGATGATCAGCAAGAAGCGCTACTGGGGGCTGGCGCTGCCGTTCTGGGTCTGCGAGAAGTGCGGCTCTTACGAAGTGATCGGCGACGAGAAGGAGCTCGAAGCGCGGGCGATAGCCGGCTGGGAAACCTTCGCCGGGCACACCCCGCACCGTCCCTTCATCGACGCGGTCGTGCTCGAGTGTTCGAAGTGTCAGGGGCAGATGAAGCGCATCGCGGACGTGGGCAACCCCTGGCTGGACGCGGGCATTGTGCCGTTCAGCACGCTGCGCTACCGGACCGACCCGGATTACTGGCGCACCTGGTACCCGGCGAACTGGATCAGCGAATCCTTCCCAGGGCAGTTCCGCAACTGGTTTTACAGCCTGCTCGCCATGGCCACGGTGGTGGACCGCAGCCCGCCTTTCCTCGAGAACTTTGGCTACGGCACGCTGCTCGCCGAGGACGGGCGCGCCATGCACAAGAGTTGGGGCAACATGATCGAGTTCAACGAAGCAGCCGACAAGATGGGCGTCGATGTGATGCGCTGGCTGTTCTGCGCGCACAAACCCGAAAACGACCTGCTCTTCGGCTACCACCGCGGCGACGAAGCCCGGCGGTCGTTTCTGATCCCGCTCTGGAACGCTTACAGCTTCCTAGCCACGTACGCCAACCTGGACGGCTGGACGCCCTCATCGCAGGCGTCTTTCGACCCGCGCCTGCCCGAAGGCGCCACCCCCGCCAGCCGCAACCTGCTCGACCGCTGGATCCTGGCGCGCCTGAACCAGATCATCCCGCCGGTCACCGCCGCGCTCGAGAGTTCCGATTCGCTCAACGCCACCCTGCACCTGTCAGCCTTCCTGGACGATCTGACCAACTGGTACATCCGCCGCAGCCGGCGGCGCTTCTGGAAAAGCGAACAAGACCAGGATAAGAACGAGGCCTACGCCACGCTTTATCATGTCATGCTCAAATTCACCCGTCTGCTGGCGCCGTTTACGCCGTTTGTGACCGAGGCGATCTATCAGAACCTGGCGCGCTCGATCCATGCGGAGGCTTACGAGAGCATCCACCACACCGCCTGGCCCCTCTTTGACGCTGGCGCGATCGATCAAGACCTGCTCGATCAAATGGAGGTCGCCCGCCAGGTCGCCAGCCTGGGGCTGGCCGCGCGCAACAGCGCCGGGCTCAAGGTGCGCCAGCCGCTCGCCCGCGCATTGGCTTACGCGGGGGGACGCCAGTCGCTGCGGGCCGAGCTGGTCGAGATCGTCACCGACGAGCTCAACGTCAAACAGTTCGAGTTCGTCCAACAGGCCAGCGAGCTGGTCGAATACCAGGCGCTGCCGGATAACAAACTGCTCGGGCCGCGCTTTGGGGCAGCCTTCCCGCGCCTGCGCCAGGCCTTGCAGGCAGCCGATCCAAACGCGATCGCGGCGCGCGTGCTGGGGGGCGAGCCGGTCTCGCTCGAGGTGGACGGCGAAACGGTACAGCTCAGCGCTGAAGAGGTCCTGGTGCAGACCCGCCCGGCGGCAGGTCTGGCGGTTGCGTCCGACCGGCAGGTGACCGTAGCGGTCGACGCGCAGGTCACGCCAGAGCTGCGCCTCGAAGGCCAGGCGCGCGAAGTGGTGCGGCGCATCCAGGCGATGCGCAAGGAAGCCGGGTTCGATATCTCCGACCGCATCACCACCTACTACCAGGCCGGAGGCGAGTTCGGCCGCGTCTTTCGGGATTGGGCCGCCTACATCCAGGCTGAAACGCTCTCCAGCGCGCTGGTCGAGGGGCCCGCGCCAGACACAGCTTATTGCGAGACCCATAACCTGGAGGGCGAAGAACTGGTGATCGGGCTGACGCGCAATTAGGCGGAGCGCCCCACCAACAAGGCTCGGGCAGGGCTGGGAGCGTCAATACATTTGACGTGCGTCTCGAGGGAGCGCCTGGACGTGCCTGAGGTGGGCGCTGACCCGCTCATCGTCCTGCAGCGGGTATTCAAATGCACACGCCTGGGCGACCTGCAAAGCGGTGAGGCGGAAAAGCTCGCCGGCTGCAAAGAGCGCCGCCCAGGTGTGAGCGTAATCGCCACTGGCATAGGTCTGCAAGAGCAAATCCCAAAGCTCCGGTTCGAGGCGCGCCTGCAGGTGCCGGCCAAATTTCCCCGGGTCGCGAGTATATTCGAATTTCACGCCCACGTACCAGGCGAGCATTTTCAGGAGCTGCTCACGGATCACCACGTCGAGCATATGCCTGGCATAGACGATCTCTCCCCGCCACAGGCCTTTGGCGACGTAGGGGTTGATCCACCAGAATTCATTGCAGCAGTCAGCGAACTGTTTGGGCGTGGGCGGTTTTTGAAGACCGCCACGCTCGCCCGTCGTCTCGATTCGCTCGAACAGGCCGTCCTTATCAAGCAATAGCACGCCCAGGTTGTTTCGGTGAAACTCGGCGATCCTGGCGACCGGGTAGAGGGTCAGGTCGATCCGGTTGCCGTCCATGAACTGCATGAGGTAGGTGAAAGGCGCCTCCGGATCGGGCGGCGCCGCGCCCATCGCGTCGGGGGTCTGCAAAATCATCAATTCGCCAAAGCGCCGGATCCAATCGGGGTCGCTGGTGAAGGAAGCTACCTCGCGCACGAGATATTGAACGTCGTAATCCTGGAAGAAGTCGCGCGGGGCGTCCGGGTTGGCGCGCGAACCGTTCAGGATGACCGCCCGGATGCGCTCATCCTGGCGGGCCGTGCTCAGGATCAGATCGAACATCTCACGCTCGCTGCGCATAATTTCTCAGGCGCAATTGTAGCAGGATTACGTAATTTGCTCACAACTGTCTCAGCGCCTATTGACAGGCCATAATTTTACCGCTATACTATGCGGGTGATATTAAACCGACGGTCGGTTTAAGAAAGAGAGCCGCATGGCGCGAATGCTCAACGAAGCGGAATATGCCGCCCGGCGCAAAGAGATCCTCGATGCGGCGCTGCGCCTGGTGTACACCAAGGGCTTCGACCGGATGACCATCCAGGACATCCTGAACGATCTGCGCATCTCCAAAGGCGCGTTTTATCACTACTTCGAGTCGAAAGCGGCGGTGTTGGAGGCCCTGACCGAGCGCATGGTGGTCGAGGAGACCCTCCCCCTCCTGGCAGCGGCGGTGGAGCAGCCCGGCCTGTCCGCGATCGAAAAGCTCGAGCGCTATTTCGATGTAGGGCAGCGGTGGAAAAGCGGCAGAAAGGATTTGATGCTCTCGCTGCTGCGCGTCTGGGTCGCGGATGAAAACGCGATCTTCCGTCAGAAAATGCTCGCCTTTCAAACCCAGAGCGCCACCCCCCTGCTGGCAGAGATCCTGCGCCAGGGAGTGCGCGAGGGGCTCTTCAACACAGATTACCCCGAGCAGGCCTGCCTGGTGATCGTGTACATCCTCCAGGGGCTGAGTGAAACGCTGATCAGATTGCTGCTCACACGGGAGGGCGACCGGGACCCGGCGCGGTTGGAGCGCGATGTGACAACTTACGCCAACGCGCTCACAGACGCAATCGAGCGCGTGTTAGGGGCGCGGCGCGGTTCGCTCCATCTCGTCGACGTGCCCGCGCTCATGGATTGGTTTAGCCGCGAGCAGCCGGCGGAACACAGGGAGGCGGGCGGTGTTTGAAGCTCTGGCAGCCGGCGTTTGCCGGAAAGGATGGCGTTGAGATGCTGTATCTTCGGCTGGCATGGCGCAACCTCTGGCGCCACCGGCGCCGGACGCTGATCGTCGTCCTGGCGATGGGGTTGGGGCTGGCGCTGATGATGTTCTACGACGGCCTGATGGTCGGGTTCAACCAGGCTATTTACGGGAACGCGGTCAAGGTGCTGGGGGGGAACATCCAGATCCAGGCCAGCGAGGGCGATGGCAAAGGCGGGCAAGATGCGCTCACGCCGCTCGCGGATGACCAGGCGGTGGTGAGCGCCGCCCAGGCCCAGCCCCAGGTGCTGGCGGC